>JASLGB010000117.1 GCA_030150315.1 Dokdonella sp.
TTGCGCCATTGTCTTGTCGTCTTCGTGGGTGAACGGCCCGAGGGCTTCGACCAGCCACAGCGTGCCGACACGCTCGGGATACAGCGCGGCGAACAGGCTCGCCATCGTGCCGCCGAGCGAATGGCCGAGCAGGTCGGCGCGATCCCAGCCGAAATGGTCGAGCACCGTGGCCAGTTCGTCGAAGCGATCGACGTAGTGGTACCACTCGCCGTCCGGAAGGTGCGATGAGCGCCCGTGGCCGCGCAGATCCAGTGCGACGAGGTAGCGGTCCGCGGCCAGCAGCGGCGCCAGCGCATCGAAACTGCCGGCGTTGTCGAGCCAGCCGTGCAGCGCGAGCATCGGCGGATGGCGCGGATCGCCCCAGGCTTTCGCCGCCAGTGTTGGCGCACCCGCGGCCCGCGCCAGCGGAATGCTCAGTTCCTCAACGCGAACGGCCATTGCGCAGGTGTTCGTGGCGGGTGCGGGCGGCCATCTGCTGCGCGGCGGCGCGTCCGGCGTCCCAGTTCGGATCGAACTCCGGCCAGCCCTGGCCTTGGCGCAGAACCAGGTCGGCCAGTGCGGCGACGTGGTCGTCGCCGGCGTTCAGTGCGGGGATGTAGTCGAAGCGTTCGCCCCCGGCGCGCAGAAAATTGGCGTGGTTGGCGAGTGCGATTTCTTCCAGCGTTTCGAGGCAGTCGATCGAAAAGCCGGGACACAACACCTGGACGTGCTTCACGCCCTCGCCCGGCAGCGAGCGCAGCAGGTCTTCGGTGTACGGTTTCAGCCACGACTGCCGGCCGACGCGCGACTGGAACGCGACGATCAGCTCGTTCTCGCCAAGATCCAGCCGTTCGCGCAGGCGGCGCGCGGTGGCCTGGCATTGGCAGAAATACGGATCGCCGGCGCGGAAATACTTCTCCGGAATGCCGTGATAGGACAGCACCAGCCGCTCGGCGCGGCCATGCACTTTCCAGTACGCCTCGACGCTGCGAGCCAGTGCTTCGATGTAGCGCGCCTCGGCGTGGTAATCGGCGATGAAGCGCAGCTCGGGAACCCAGCGCCAGCGCGAGAATTCCTCGCCGACCGCATCCATCACCGACGCGGTGGTCGTGCCGGAATACTGCGGAAACAGCGGCAGCACCATCACGCGCCGTGCGCCGGCCGCGCTCAGTTCGCGCAGGGTCTCGCCGATCGCCGGCTGGCCGTAGCGCATGGCGTGGCGCACCAGGATCGGCCCCGGACGCTGCGCCTTCAGTGCGGCCTGCAGGCGTGCGCTCAGCGCACTCATGCCGGTCTGCAGCGGGGAACCTTCCGGCGTCCAGATCTTGCGGTACAGCGCCGCCGACCGGGCCGGACGGATGCGCAGGATGACGCCATGCAGGATGGGCTTCCACAGCAGCCGCGGCGTCTCGACGATGCGCGGATCGGACAGGAATTGCGCCAGATAGCGGCGCACCGCCCGCGTGTTCGGGGCATCGGGTGTGCCCAGGTTGACCAGCAGCACGGCGGCTGCGGCCTCGCTTCCGTGGCGAAAGGGGACTTGTTCTGGATAAAGCGGCATGAGGGGAGACCGGTGCGCCCCGCCTCGGGCGGGTGCGTGCCTTGGGAAGTTGACGAGCTTGGGATGACTGCTAGACTCGGGTGTGCTATTGCGGACCACCGCAAAGCGACGACTACTTATAACGATAACACGCCGCCATGCGCCCACTGACCTGCTTGATCGCAGCGGGACTGCTTGCCATCTGCGCGCTGCCCTTGCGCGCGTCGGCAACGACTGCCTATGGAGAGGCGTTCGACACGCTCTATCGAATCGACCTGGACTCGCGCAAGGCGACCGAGGTCGGTGCGTCCGGTTTCTATCGCGGCCAGCTGATCGGCAACATCAGCGGACTGACGCTGACCGAAAGCGGCGCGATGTACGCCGCGGCGGGCGCATTCAAACTGCTCGTCAAGGTCGACCCGGCCAGCGGAGACACCCAGGTCATCGGCAGCTTCGGCCTTGAAGGCCAGGGCGATCCGGCGCGCAACGACGCGCTCGACTTGAACATGGTGGCCGGCTGCGACAATACGCTTTGGCTGGCGTCGGCGGTGGCGGGAAAACTGTGGACCGTGGATGCCGCCACCGGCAACACGACCCTGGTCGGCCCGACCGGGCGATCGATCACCGGCCTGGTTGCGCGCGGCAAAGAGCTGTTCGGCGCCGGAGGCAAGGGCGACAACACGCTTTACCGCATCGACCCGAAAACCGGTGCGACCACGGCGATCGGGCCATTCGGCGCGCAGGTCACGCGCTGGGTCAATTCCGTCTCGATGAGTTTCGACGCCGACGGTACGCTGTGGGCGGTGTTCAACTACATGCCGCCGGACGCCGGCGGTTCGGCCGTGGACTGGTCGGATCTGGCCAGGATCGATCCGGCCACCGGTGCCGTCACCTTGCTCGGCCCGATCACCGGGCCCGAATCCTTGCGCCGCATCGGCATGAAGGGTTTCACCGTCGGGCCGCCGCAATGCACGCGTGCGGTCGCCGAACCGCAACCGGTGCCGCTGGGTTCGCCGTGGCAACTGGCGTTGCTCGGCCTGTTGCTGGCGGCGGTCGGTGCCCACGGCGCTCGCCGCACGCGCGCGTAAGCGCCGCTTCATCGCCGGCTCATGCGCCGGCGGCTAACTTGACGTTCTTATGGCCGCGCGGTTGCGCGGTCGCGACTTCGCTTTCGATCAGGCATTTCCGGAGATGTCCATGCGCTTCGCTGCCATTTCGCTGTTGTTCTCCCTCGCGGTCTTCAGTGCGTTGCCGGCCCACGCAGGAGAGCAGGAGGAGGCCCGCGCCGGCAACGCCTTGCGCGTACTGAACGAGGTCATGGAGGCGCCGGACAGCGCGATTCCGCGCGACCTGTTGCGCAATGCGCATGCGATCGCGGTGGTGCCGGACGTGATCAAGGCCGGCTTCGTTGTCGGCGGCCG
>JASLGB010000161.1 GCA_030150315.1 Dokdonella sp.
CGCCGCTGCTGGTCGCCGGCGGCGAAATCCTCGACCTGCACTTCGGCGCCGATGGGCTGGTCTGGGTGCTGACCCTGCGTGACGGCATCCATCGCCTCGGTCGTGCGCGCGTGGAACTGCTCGATGCCGGCGCCGGGCTGCAGGACGGCAATATCTACGGCGTCAGCCGCGACCGCGACGGCACGATCTGGCTGGGCAGTCTCGGAAATGGCCTGATGTCGGTTGACGAGGCTGGCCGCGTGCGGCGCTTCGGGCGCGCCGACGGCTTGCCCGGCGACAATCCCTGGCTGGTCGCCGCCGCGCCGGACGGCAGCCTCTATGTCGGCACCTACGCGCCCGGCCTGTGGCGTCGCGCGCCGGGCGCGGCTCGGTTCGAAGGCGTGACCTTGCCGGCCGAGCTGCGTGGCGAGGAGATATTGGCGCTGGCCTTCGATGCCGTCGGTCGGGCCTGGCTGGGCACCAGCGTCGGCGCGTGGCGACAGGAAGGCGACGATTGGCGGCGGCAATGGCCGCAGGAAGCGCGCCGCGTGCGCGTCAACGCCGTGGCGATGGCCGGCGACGATGTCTGGTATGGCGGTGCCGAAGGCGTGTGGCTGCAGCGCGAAGGCAGCAGCCACGCCGTCGCGGAGAAGCTGCTGGAACGCACGTCGGTGCGCGATCTGCATCTGGCCAGCGATGGCGCGCTGTGGATCAGCACCGATGGCCGCGGCCTGCTGCGGGTCGCCGCCGACGATCCGCGCGGTCTGCACGCCGTCCAGCTCGGGCGCGCACAGGGGCTGCCGTCGAACAGCCCGCATACCGTGCGCGAGGATGCGCAGGGTCATCTGTGGGTGAACAGCAATCAGGGCATTTTCCGCATCAGCCGTCCCGGTCTGCGCGCGCTGCTGCGCGGCGACGGATACGGCCTTTCGCCGCTGGTGCTGGGATTTTCCGACGGACTGAAGGATCTGGAAGGCAACGGCGGCGTGCAGCCGGCTGCCGCCTGGGATGCGCGAGGACGGTTGTGGTTCCCGTCGCAGAGCGGTGTCGTGCGTTTTGATCCGCTGGAAATCCCGTTGCGCGAGTCGCCGCCGCATGCGGTCATCAACGGACTGGAGAGCGAAGGGCACCGCGTCGACCTCGATGACGGCCGCTTGCCGGTCGGCGTGCGCAGCGTGCTGGTGCGCTACGGTGCCGCGGATCTGGGCGGCAGCGGGCAAAACCGCTTCCGCTATCGCTTGCTGCCGCAGGATGGTGGCTGGACGGATGCGCTGTCGCAGCGTTCCGCCGCGTTCGGCGGGCTCGCGCCGGGGCGCTACCGCTTCGAGCTGCTGGCCGGCAACAGCGACGGCGTGTGGGCGAACGTGCCCGCCACGCTGGAGTTCGACGTTCCGCACCGCTGGCACGAGACGGCGGCCTTCCGTCTGGGCGGGCTGGCGCTGGCCGCCTTCGGCCTGATCCTGCTGACCCGCCAGCGCGGGCGCGCCCTGCGCCAGCGTGCCGTCGAGCTGGATCGCCAGGTGCAGCAGCGCACGCAGGAACTGCACGGCGAAAAAATCCGCGTCGAAGCGACCTTGTCGGAGCTGGCCGCGACGCATGCCGAGCTGGCACTCACGCATCGCGAGATCGAGGACAGCAACCTGCGTCTGGCCGAACAGGCGCAGCGGCTGGAAACGCTGGACCGTTTCCGCTCGCGCCTGCTGGCCGATGTCAGCCACGAACTGCGCACGCCGGTGATGCTGGTGTCGCTGCCGCTGGAGGAACTGAAGGCGCGCGCCGGCACCATGACGCCGGCCGACAGCGGTCGGCTGGATCTGTCGCTGCGCCAGCTCGATCGCCTGCGCGGGCTGGTCGAACAGCTGGTCGGTCTGGTGCAGGCCGAATCCGGCCAGATGCGCCTGCGCCTGCGCCGGCTCGATCTGGTCGGCCTGCTGCGCGAACTGGTCGCCGCCTACCAGCCGATGAGCGCGCGCAGCGGCGTCGAGCTGGTGTTCGACGCCGCCGTCGCCGAGTGCGTCCTGTTCGGCGAGCAGCAGCATCTGACGACGATCTTCGGCAACCTGGTCGACAACGCGATCAAGCACGCGCCGCGCGGAAGCCGCGTCACGCTGCGGATGGCCGCGAGTGAGGACTTCGTCGCTGTCGAGGTGCAGGACCAGGGGCCGGGGTTCGACCCGACGCTGGCCACGCAATTGTTCGACCGCTTCTTCCGCGCCGAAGGGCCGCCGCGGCAGGGGCGCGAGGGGCTGGGCATCGGCCTGGCGCTGGCGCGCGAGCTGGTCGAGCTGCACGGCGGCCATATCGCCGCCGCCAGCGTGCGTGGCGCGGGCGCGACCTTCCGCGTGGAGTTGCCGCTGGGCAGCGCGCACGTCGCACTGGACGAGCTGGACCTGAAGCCGCCGGTCGAATCGATTCCCGCGCAGCCGGCCGTGTCGAGCGATGGCGAAGGGCGCGTGTTGCTGGTGGAAGACCATCCCGAACTCGCCGCCTATCTCGCCGAGCGCCTCGGCGAACGCCTGCCGGTCGCCTGCGCCGCAAGCGCCGAACAGGCATGGTCGATGCTGGTGGCCGATCCGCGCATCCGTCTGGTCGTCAGCGATGTGGTGCTGCCCGGAATGAGCGGCGTGGAGCTGTGCCGCCGTCTGGGCGACGCACCGGCGGATCAGCGCCGGCCGGTGATCCTGATTTCCGCCAAGGCCGCGGATGTCGACCGCGAAGCGGGCCTCGATGCCGGCGCGCTCGCCTATCTGGCCAAGCCGTTCGGCTTCGAGGCCTTGCTGGCCGCGATCGAACAGGCGTGGCCGGCGTCGGCTGCGCGGCTGGCCGATGCCCCCGTCGACGCGCAGGATATCGATCCGCTGCTTGGCGCCGCGCTGGCGCGGTTGCCCGACGCGGCCTTCTCGATCGGTGACTGGGCCGGGCGCGTGCACCTGTCCGAGCGCCAGCTGCGCCGCCGCGTGCACGAGCTGACCGGGCAATCGCCGCAGAACTGGCTGCGCGAGCAGCGCCTGTTGCGCGTGCGCCACCTGCTGCGCAGCGGCACCTGCAAGACCCTGTCCGAGGCCGGTGCCTGCTGCGGCCTGGACAATCCGGCCTACCTCTATCGCAGCTATCGCGCGCGTTTCGGCGACCGCTGAAGTCGCGACGTCCGATTCCAGGTCATTGATTTTCCGTCGATGTCCGGCGGTGGCCGGTCACGATGTCCGCTGTGTGCATGCCGATGTCCGCTGAGGGCATGGGCAGCGGCGGGCCGCTCGATCACGATCCCGGCAAGGTTCGCCACCGCCTGTTCCGGTCTCGCCGCGACGCAGGCACGGGTCGCGCGAACTCGGCCACAGGGAGAACGTTCATGAACCACCTCGCGTGTCGAGGCCGCCGCCCGACTCGATGGATGGCACTGCTGCTGTGTTGCGCGAGCACACCTGCGATGGCGGAGACGCTCAACGTCACCACGACCGCCGACAGCGGCCCGGGCAGCCTGCGCCAGGCCATGCTGAGTGCGATAGCGAGCCCGCAGGCGAGCACGATCGTGTTCGCGCCATCGGCCAATGGCGTCATCACGCTGGCCTCGCCACTGCCTGGTGCGCTGGCCTCCGGCGGCGACCTGACCATCACCGGCAACGGCGCCGCCAACACCGTCATCGACGGCGCCGGCCTGTACCGGCCGTTCAAGGCCGAGTGGCAGAGCGGCCTGCGCTTCACCCTGCGTGGATTGACGGTACGCAACGGCTTTGCCAATGAGGGACAGGGTGGCGCCATCCTCATGCAGGGCGGCAACAGCGCGACGCTACTCACCCTGGACGCGGTCGAACTCGTTGGCAACCGCGCGACCTACAACGGCGGCGCGGTCTACGTCTCGACCCCTGTCCGCATCGACGACAGCCTTTTCGCCGACAACCGCTCGGACACCTACGGTGGCGGCATCCATTTCGACGGCGGCCAAGCGGTGCGGGTCCGCAACACGACGTTCGACGGCAACGTGGGTGGCGTCATCTGCCTCTCCGGAAGTGGCAGCACGAACGATCCGGTGGCGCGCTTCGTCAACGTGACCGCAACAGGCGAGCGGTCAGGCGACGATGCGGTCCTGCGCATCGAGGGCGCCGCGCGTGCATCGCTCAGCAACTCGCTCATCGGCGGCAGCATTCCGAGCATCCGCCTGGATGACATCGCGGCGGTCGAGCTTTCCACGTCGTTCAACAACGTGTTGGGGGATCCTGCCAACTCGGGTTTCCAGAGCGGCGTCAACGGCAACCGGGTCCACGTGAACCTGCCATGGATCGGGCCGCTCGGTGACCACGGCGGCCCTACCCGCACACGGCCGCTGCTGCCCGGCAGCCCGGCCCTGGATGCCGGAACCAGCACGGGCGGAGACATTCCCGCCAACGATCAGCGTGGCGTTGCCCGCGTTGGGCCACCGGACGTGGGCGCGTTCGAATCGCGGGGATTTGGCGGGTCCATCGGCAGCGGAAACGACCAGTCGACGGCGGTGGGTACGCCGTTTGCCGAGCCGCTCACGGTCGCGGTCGTCGCCGCGCACAGCCTCGAACCGGTTGCTGGCGGCATCGTGCGTTTCAGCGCCCCCGGCAGCGGCCCGAGTGCGGTGTTCACCGTGCCCGATGCGGTCATCGGCGCCAATGGCGTGGCGTCGGCGCTGGCGACAGCCAACGGCGTGGCCGGTGGACCGTATGCGGTCACGGCGCGCCTGTCTCCTACGCAGAAGGTCGACTTTTCCCTGAGCAATCTCGCCGGCGTCTGCGGCGCGTTCGCGTTTCCCTACAC
>JASLGB010000416.1 GCA_030150315.1 Dokdonella sp.
ACCACGGCGCGCCGATGCTCCGGCACGCCGTGGTTCGGCGGCGCGACGCGGTTCCGCACCGCCGCCGGCCGGGGCGAACGCCAGCATGCGCAATAGCGCCATTTCAAATCCCACCCGCGGCGTCGGCGCCAGCGGCAGGTCGCGGCGCCCGGTGATGGCCATCTGATACCAGAGCTGCACATCCTGCGCGTCGATGCGCTCGACCAGGTCGCCGAGGTCGTCCCCGTCTTCCACGCCTGCGCCGGCGACGATCTTGGCCAGCTGGATGCGATGCAGCTGCGCGGCGACCTCATCCAGCACCTGGGCGAAATCGGGCGAGAAACCGGCGATGCGCTCGATTTCCTCCAGCAGGCCGGCACCGTCGCCTTCGGCCAGCCGATCCAGAAGCACACGCACCTTCGCGCGCTCGACCGTGCCGAGCATGGCGTGCACTTCGTCCGCGCGGAGAGTGCCGCCGCCGTGCGCAATGGCCTGATCGAGCAGCGAAAGCCCGTCGCGCAGCGAGCCGTCGGCAGCGCGCGCGAGCACGTCGATGCCTTCTGCGTCGAACGCGACGCTTTCGGCGCCAAGGATGTGCCGCATCTGGCCGCCGATCTGCTCCGGGGTCAGGCGCTTCAGGTTGAATTTGATGCAACGCGACAGCACGGTGACCAGCAGCTTCTGCGGATCGGTCGTCGCGAGCAGGAACTTCACGTGTTCCGGCGGTTCCTCGAGGATCTTCAGCAAGGCGTTGAACGCCGGCTTGGAGAGCATGTGCACCTCGTCGATGAGGTACACCTTGTAGCGTCCGCGGGTCGGCGCGTACTGCGCGTTCTCGATCAGGTCACGCACGTTGTCGACGCCGGTATTGCTGGCGGCGTCGATCTCCAGCAGGTCAACGAAGCGGCCGGCGTCGATTTCCGCACAGGCGCCGCACTCGCCGCAGGGGCTGGAGGTTGGCCCGGTCTGGCAGTTGAGCGACTTGGCGAAGATGCGCGCGATCGTGGTCTTGCCGACGCCGCGCGTACCCGTGAACAGGAAGGCGTGGTGCAGGCGGCCACTGTCCAGCGCGTGCGACAACGCACGCACGACATGCTCCTGGCCGACCAGTTCGGAAAAACGACGCGGGCGCCATTTGCGCGCGAGGGCTTGATAGGACATCGATGCTCTGTTGCTAGGGCAATCCGCCGACGAAGCCGCGATTGTAGCAATGCCGGCACGGTGACCACGTCAGCAAAGCGTTGGCCCGGGCAATCGATGGGTGCTGGCAACCCGCTGCGCCCGATGCCTAGCCGCCGAACTCGCCAAAAATCCCGGCGGTAACGATCGAGGAAGGCCGCGGGGAGGTCATCCGAAGCCGATGCCGCGCAGTTGGGCAACCAAACCGGGGCTGCGCCGATCCCGGAGGATCGCGCCTTAAAGGTGGCAGCTCCGCCAGCCACATCCCGGCACCCGAATCGCTCGCTACCGTTGCTTCCTTCCGGACCTGGCGGGATTTGCGAACTATCGTCGCGGGAGAACCGACGGAGCCGCCATGAAGCGGCCGTGCGCGTTGCGCGCACGCAATCAAAACTGGCGGAGAGAGAGGGATTCGAACCCTCGAAACGGTTTGACCCGTTTACACACTTTCCAGGCGTGCTCCTTCAACCACTCGGACACCTCTCCGGATCTTTCCGCCCCTGAGGGCGGCTCGCTTGGCTCGTCCCGAGCCTCGCTTTCAACGCATCGAACCTTTCGCTCGTGCGCAGCCCGTTCCGCGGGGCGCGCAGGATACTAGCTGGCTCCAACGCATACAAGCCGTGGAGCACACTCCGATGGAAATCACGCGCCATCGGCAATCCATCCGGTTACGCACATGCCGCCCGCGAGCGGGCGGCATGTGCGGGCAAGCATCGGGCATCCGGGGGAGTGCGGATGCCGACGTCCACTATTGCCAGGCAGCGGACAATTGCACGTTTTCGAACGTCGAGTTCTTCGGCTTCATCATCAGGTAGTGCCAGCCTTGCGCAGGCGATGTCACGGTGATGGTTTCCACGTTGCCGACATTGGTGGACGAGTTATCGAAGTCGGTGTCACCAGGCCAGCCATCGGCCTTGTGGTAGAGGTCGGCATCGCCGGTTCCACCGCTGACCTTGAACTCGAGACGGGTCTTGCCTGCTGGCACGTTGATGTGAAACCAGAGGCGGTCTGCGCTGCGCGTAGCCGTCAGTCCGCTGATCTTGCAGCCGTTGTCGAGCGCGCCATTGGCACCGCTGCACTCGGGCAGCACAACCGGTGCAGCGCCATCGAAACCGTCCTTGAACAGCTCGTCACGCGTTGGCTCCGTTCCGCCGCACGACGCCGTGTTGCCGTTGTTCGCCGCAAAGCAGACCAGCCAGGCGCGGAACTCCGCGTTGTAGACGGTGCGAATCGGATCCAGCCAGTTCTTGTAGCCGGGGCGGTAATTGCCCGGACGGCTCACGGTGGTGAACATGCGGGTCATGTCGTCGCGATGACGCTCGAACATGAAGCGCGAGGCGAGATAGCCCCACTGGTAGGTCCGCGCGTAGTCGGTGGTGTACTCGGTGTCGAACAGCTGGCCGAGGGTAAAGCGGTCCGGATTGCGCGCCTCGGTGACGGCCGAGGTGTAGGTGAGGTTCCGGTACGAGTAGGACATGTACTCGGCGAAGCCTTCGATGAACCAGATCGCCGAAGAAGGCGCATCCATCGGGTAGTCCGAGAACTTGCCATGCCAGTTGAAACGGCCATCCAGGTAGTGGATGTATTCGTGCGTGAGGTTCCACACCTCGAAGGTCGGACGCACCCACTCCGCTTCGTACGCAAGGAAGCGAGCCTGGTTGCCCGGAACCGCCGGGTCACCTTCCAGATACATGCCGCCGTTGTTCGTGTCGTTGCCGAACAGGATGCCGGAGAAGTTCTCGTAGTCGGTGCTCGAGTGGAAGATCACCATCTCGAGACGGTCGTTGTGGTCGTTGGCGACTGGCACATTGCCCGTCTGCGCGTGCGTGTGGAAGTAACCCTCTTCGGCACCCACGATCGAGCACACGGTATCGAGCTGCGCGGAAGTCAGCGCCTGGCTGCGGACACGCAGGGTCGGGCTGCAATCGCGTGCATTCGCCTGTGGAAGGACCTGGTCTTCCAGATCTTGCGCGAACGTGCACAGGCCAAAGTAGGCGCAATGCTCGTGGTCGTACCAATCAATTGTGCCGGCGATACGCACGAAGATGCCGGCTCCCGGGCCGCTCATCGTGAAGGAGTCCAGAACCGCCTTCGCCTTCGGATGGACGAGGGTATGGAACGATTCCGGATAGCCGTACCAGTAGTCCCGGTTCAGGAAGCGACCCAGCTCGCCGGCTGCGTTCTGCAGCAGGTATTCGCGGTCGCTGCCGACGTCCGCCGCCTTGTTGTTGTTGACGAAGTTACGCAGTGTGTCGAGCACGCCGGAACCGCTGCCCTGCACCGCCGTGCGGAAGTCGTCGTTGTAGTGGCCACGGAACAGTGCGGTGAACACGGCGTTCACTGCGGTCTTCATGTACCAGTAGGAGTGATGCGACGGACCGTAGCGATCCAGGATGCCGCGCACGGTGCCGAGCTGATGCGCGTTTTCCTCCGAGCTGTCGATGAGGATCACGAACTCGGTCAGGGTCTCGCCGTGAACGTCGTTGACGTCCCTGAAGTGCGAGTTGGCGGCGAAGGCATCGAGCGCCGGCCGGATCGCGTTCTTCAACGACGAGCCGTAGTCGCCGACATCGCCCGAGTTGTAGTACTGCACGTAGTAGCCGGCGCGCAGGAACAGGATGAGCTGCAGCATGCTGCCTGAGTTGGTGCCGGGATAGCTGGCCGAGTC
>JASLGB010000250.1 GCA_030150315.1 Dokdonella sp.
GCCATTCGGCTTTCTCGGCTGCGCCCCAAGGCTGGCCGGGCGTTCCGATCGGGTAAGGTGCGTGAATCGTCATGGCGGTTCTCATCCGAAATCGTGCGAAGGAAAGGGTGCGAATGTAGCATCCGCGACGGCGCCACCGACGAGGAATCCGATCCGTGCTGACCGATCTCGCCACCCGTGCCTACGACCACAACTGGCGGCTCGACCCGATCGTGCGCAGCCTGCTGGACACGGACTTCTACAAGCTGCTGATGCTGCAGTTGATCTGGCGCCGCCACGGGTCGGTGCGCGCCACGTTCGAGATGATCAACCGCAGCCGCACGGTGGCACTGGCCGATGCGATTGCGGAGAGCGAACTGCGGGCGCAGCTCGATCATGCGCGCACGCTGCGCTTCACGCGGAACGAGCTGGTCTGGCTCGCCGGCAATACGTTCTACGGCCGCACCCAGATGTTCGAACCGGATTTCATCGCCTGGCTCGCCGACTTCCGCCTGCCCGACTACGAACTGCGCCGCGACGGCGGCCAGTACCTGCTGCGTTTCGATGGGCCGTGGACGCATTCGACGATGTGGGAAATCCCCGCGCTGGCCATCGTCAACGAGCTGCGTTCGCGCGCCGCGATGGCCGGCCACGGGCGCTTCGCGCTGGATGTGCTGTACGCGCGCGCCAAAGCCCGGCTGTGGGACAAGGTGGAGCGCCTGCGCGCCATTCCGGACCTTGCGCTGTCGGACTTCGGCACACGCCGGCGGCATGGTTTCCTGTGGCAGCGATGGTGCGTGGAGGCGCTGAAGGAAGGGCTCGGCGAGCGCTTCATCGGCACCTCGAACGTGCTCATCGCCAAGGAAACCGACCTCGAAGCCATCGGCACCAATGCGCACGAACTGCCGATGGTGCTCGCCGCGCTGGCCGACAGCGAAGCCGCTCTGCTCGACGCGCCGTATCGCGTGCTGCGTGAATGGCGCGAGATGTACTCGGGGAACCTGCTGATCGTGCTGCCCGATGCGTTCGGCACGGCCGCCTTCCTGCGCGACGCACCAGAGTGGGTCGCCGACTGGACCGGCTTCCGCCCCGACAGCCTGCCGCCGATCGCAGCGGGCGAGCAGATCATCCGCTGGTGGGAATCGAAAGGCCGCGATCCGCGCGACAAGCTGCTGATCTTCTCCGATGGCATGGACGTCGATTCGATCGAGGCAACCCACCGGCATTTCCGCGGGCGCGTGCGCATGAGCTTCGGCTGGGGCACCAACCTGACCAACGACTTCCGCGACTGCGCCCCTTTCACCAACGACTCGCTCGACGCTATCTCGCTGGTCTGCAAGGTGGTCGAGGCGAACGAGCGCCCCGCGGTGAAGCTGTCGGACAACCCGGAAAAAGCCACCGGCGACCGCGCCGAGATCGCGCGCTATCTGCGCCTGTTCGGAACCGAAGGCCAGACGCCAAGCGCCGTGCGCGTGTGACGCCGGCACCAACGACCTCCCTCAATCCAGCCATTCAATCCAGCCATCCCGACCCACGGCATGACCCCATGAACGAAGCGCCCTTCCCGCCCGCCTTCACCGCGCCATCGCTGCGCCAGATCGCCGACACCGTCGCCGATGCGCAAACGCTCGAACAACTGGTTCGTCCGCTGCTCGGCCTGCTCGAGGAAATGACCGGACTGGACTCGACCTATCTGACGCGCATCGACGATGCGCTCGGCGAGCAGCACGTCGTGTTCTCGCGCAATTCGCGCCGCCTGCGCATCCCGGAAGGCATTTCGGTGCCGTGGGTCGATACCTTGTGCAAGCGCGCGCTCGACGAAGGCCGCCTCTACACCGACGACGTCGCCGCCTGCTGGGGCGATTCCGAAGCGGCTCGCGCACTCGGCATCGCCACCTACGCAAGCGCGCCGGTGCGCACGTCCGATGGAGAGCTCTACGGCACACTGTGCGCGGCCAGCGATCAACGGCGCCCCTTGGCCGATGGCGGCGATCGCGTGATGCAGCTGTTCGCGCAACTGATTGCACAGCAGGTCGAGCGCGAGCGCGCGATGGATCGCCTGCGCCGCGACAACGACGCCCTGTCAGCCAGCGCGTTCGGCGACGCAGTGACCGGCCTGCCCAACCGCCGTGCCCTGATGGAAGAACTCGCGCGGCGCCTCGCGCGCCTCGATCGCGAACACGGGGTGCTGCTGGTCGCCTTCATCGACCTGGATGGATTCAAGGCGATCAACGACCGCCACGGCCATGACGCCGGCGACCGTTTCCTGCGCGCCATCGGTACGGCACTGCGCGATGCCCTGCGTGCCGACGACTTCGCCGCACGCATCGGCGGTGATGAATTCGTGGTGCTCGCCAATGCCTTGCCGAGCGATGGCGAGGCGGCACTGGATGCCTTGCGCACGCGCCTGCAACACGCCGCCACCACGCGCTTCGACCTGGGCGGCGGGCTGCTGATCGACTACGCCGGGCCCAGTATCGGCGCGGTCCGCGCGGCCGCGAATGTCAGCGCCGAAGACCTGCTCGCGCAGGCCGATGCCGCCATGTACGCGGCCAAGCGTGCGCGCAAATCGGGGCGCGACCCGCTTCCGGGTTGAAGCCTCAGGTCTGCACGCAGGGGCGATATCGCTGCTGACGCAAGGTCGACGCCGACCAGACGTAGATCGCGAGGCCGATCAGCGCCGTCGCGGCGCCGACGTAGCCGGTGGAAGTCCGCCCCCAGCCCGCGGTGATCGCCATGCCGCCAAGCCACGGCCCCAGCGCGTTGGCGGCATTGAAGGCCGCGTGGTGCGAAGCCGCGGCCAGGGTCTGCGCCTTGCCGGCCACATCCATCAGATGCGTCTGCAGGATCGGGCCCAGCCCGCCGAGCAGGCCGATCGACACCGTCGACAACAGCAGCGTCCACAACGAACCCGCGGCAAGCGGAAACAGCATCAGCATGGCCGCCGCGAACAGAAGGATCACCGGCACGGCGCGAAAGCGCAGGCGATCGAACAGCCAGCCGCCGGCGATGTTGCCGAGGACGCCCCCCAAGCCGAAGCCGGCCAGACCCAGCGGAATCCACGCGGCGGAAACCTGCGTGACGTGCAGCATCGTCGGCGCCACGTAACTGAACACGCAGAACATGCCGGAAAAACCGATCGCGCCGATCGCCAGCGCCTGCC
>JASLGB010000296.1 GCA_030150315.1 Dokdonella sp.
CGATCGAGGTCACCCTGCTGGCCGGCGCAGGCGAGCGCCGCTCACGATGGCGCCCCGATCACCGGCATCCGCTCACGGGGGAATTCCTGATGGGCGAGATCGTTTTCCGCCATGGTGCCGCGGCGCCGGGAGTACCAGCGCCGGCTCGCGTCCTCTTCATCGCCTCGCCGGCGAACATCGAGGCTTTTCTGCAGGCCGGAAGCTGGACGCTGTGGGAAGGAAACACCTGCGTCGCAACGGTGCGGATCGCCTGATCAGGCGGCGACCGGCTTTCCGCGCAAACGGAACGCATCCAGCCCCGCCTCGCCGTCGCCCAAGGCCTGCTCGTGTTGCGCGGCGCGCTCCAGCAAGTGCGCGGCCGTCGAGCGCAGCGCCGCGTGCGGCGACTGCTCTAGTTGCGCGGCAAGCTGCCTCAGCAGGTCGGGTCGCGCGGTTTCCGCCGCGCAGCGCAGCCAGAACACGGCGGCATCGATATCGCCTCGCTGCGCCAGCACGCCGGCATGGCTGATCTGCCCGCGGAAATCACCGCCTTCGGCGGAGCGTCGATACCAGTCGGCGGCCCGTCGGGGATCGCATTCGACCTCCCAGCCTTCCTCGTAGTGGCGACCAAGCAGATTCATCGACTTGGCATGTCCCAGCTCGGCGGCGCGCCGGTACAGCGCGAACGCCTGCGCGGGATCGCGCGCGACACCACGGCCGGTGGCGAGCAGGTTGGCGTGGTTGTACATGCCCCAAGGCGAACCGCCGGCGGCGGACTGGCGATACCACGCCGCGGCCAGTTCGGCATTGGGCGGCGTGCCGACGCCCAGCTCATGGCAACGGCCGACCATGTTCATCGCCCAGGCATGCCCGGAATTGGCCGCCAGCGTGTGCCAGTGCAGGCCTTCGGCCGGATCGCGCGCAACGCCGCGGCCTTCGCAAAGCATCTGCGCGTACAGCATCTGCGCCTGCACATCGCCGGCTCTCGCCGCATTCCGGACCTGCGCCAATGCAGCGTCGGGATCGGCCTGCAGGGTGGCGAGGAAGTGCTCGCGATCGAATGGCGGCACGTCGGTCGCCGGCGCCGCCGACTCGTCCGGCGTCGCGGCAGCGCGGGCAGAACCGACGTGGCGTGCCGGATCAGGCATCCGACCACTCGCGCAGCAGGTTGTGATAGACGCCGGTCAACGACACCAGCTCCGGCGCATCCGGCAGTTTCGCGGTGAGCTGCTGGATCGAATGATCCAGCTCGAACAAGGTGCGCCGCTGCGCCTGCGAGCGCACGAAACTCTGGATCCAGAAGAACGAAGCCACGCGCGCGCCGCGCGTGACCGGCTCCACGCGGTGCAGGCTGCTGCCCGGATACAGGACGAGGTCGCCGGCGGGCAGCTTCACGCGGTGCTCGCCGTAGGTGTCCTCGATGACCAGTTCACCACCTTCGTAGTCGTCCGGGTCGGCGAAGAACAGCGTTGCTGACAGATCCGTTCGCACCGGCTGCGCCGGCGACTGCGTGCGGTCGTAGCGGATCGCGTTGTCCACATGGAAACCGAACGACTGGCCGCCGGCGTAGCGGTTGAACAGCGGCGGATAGATGCGCCGCGGCAACGCACCGGCAAAGAACACCGGGTGACGGCCGAGCGCATCGAGCACCAGCGCGCCCAGTTCGCGCGCCACCGGATCGGACTCCGGCAGCTGCGCGTTGTCCTTGGCGCGCGCAGACTGGTAGCCGGCGGTGATGCGGCCATCGGCCCAGGCGGCGGCGTCGAGCTTGGCGCGGCAGTAGGCCACCTGCTCCGCGCTCAACACCTTTTCCACGTGCAGCAGCATCGCCGGCTCCGATCAGAACTTGAACGATGCGGTCAGCATCGCCGCACGGCCCGGTGCCATCACCGCGAAGTGCGCCGGATAGGCCTTGGTGTAGTAGGTCTTGTCGGTCAGGTTCTGCACGTTCAGGCGGAAACCGAGCTGCTCGCTCCAGTTCCAGTTCGCCATCGCATCGAAGCGCCAGTAGGCAGGCACGCCGAACACGGTCAGGCCGCCGTCCTTGCCATTGATGCGGTAGGCACCGGCCACGTCATCGACGTAGAACGCGCCACCGCCGAAGCTGAAGTCGCGCGTCGCCTGCCAGGTCGTCCACAGACTGAGGCTGTTCTTCGGCGTGTTCGCCAGCGGCGTGCCGTTGAGCGGATTGGGCTTGCCCGCGGTGAAGCCGCCGTCGACCAGCTCGCTCTTCATGTAGGCGTAGCCGCCGAACACCGTCCAGCGATCGGTGAGGTTGCCGCTGACCGACACTTCGGCACCACGCACGCGCGTCTCGCCGATGTTGGCGTACCAGCCGTCCGCACCGAGCTGGCGCGCATCGGTCTTGCGCGTCTCGAACACGTCGGCGTTCAGCACGAAGCGTCCACCGAGCAATTCCCACTTCACGCCCAGCTCGATGTTGCGGCTGTTCTCCGGCTCCAGGTCGAGCACGCTGATCGGGTTGGTGTCGCTGCCCTCGCCGAGGAAGCTGCCGGGCGGCGTGACGGATGTCGCGTAGGACAGATACACGCTGCCCTGCTCCACCGGCTTCCACACCAGTCCCGCCTGCCACGACCAGTCGTTGGTCTTGCTGCGGTGCTGTGCGGTCAGTTTCTCGCCGGTGTAGCCGCTCGGGCAGGCCTGATTCACCTGACCCGGGCACCAGGTCAGCGGCGCCTTGGTCGAAAAGCGGTCGTAGCGAACGCCGAGGTTCATCAGCCACTGTTCGCTGAAATGGATCGTGTCGAAGGCGTACAGCGCCTGCGTGGTCGAGGTCGTGCGGATCGGCGCGTTGGCGCGCACGATGCGCCCCGGAACGAAGGTGTCGCCCGGGCCCAGCGTGCCCGGCACCCACGGATCGCGCGGATTCGGATCGAAAAGGCTGGTGCAGTAGTAGTACGACGCAGCGCCCGCGCCAAGACGGCAAGCATTGGCTGCGTTGATGGCCGGCACCGAGTAACTGTCGCGAACGGATTTTTCGTTCGACAGTTCC
>JASLGB010000367.1 GCA_030150315.1 Dokdonella sp.
TGATCATTGCCGGTCCGGGTGGCTATCTTCGTCGCGACTTCCTGCGCGTCGGCCTGCCGCTGACGGTGCTGATGCTGGTAACCCTGCTGGTCAGCGTGAACCTGCTGTTCAACCGTTAGGTCAGCCGCCGAGCCGGCGCACCTCGCCATCCACGACTTCGATCTGCTCGGTCACGAGCGAAGAACCGCTGCACGGCCCCGCGATGCAGAGCCCGCTGTCGACCGCGAAGCTGGCGCCGTGGTGCGCGCACAACAGGCGCCCGTCGCGCACCAGAAAACGGCCCGGTGCGTAATCGAGGTTGCGCCCCTGATGCGGGCATTCGTTGTGATAGGCGAAGGCGCGATCGCCCTGGCGCAGCACGATCAGCTCGCCGTCCGGCGTGGGCGTGGCGATGGCATCGCCATCGGGGATGTCCTGGAGGCGGCAGAGCACGCGGTTTTGGGTCATGACGGTCTTTTGGCACTTGCCCGCGCGCGATCTGCACCCATACTGGGAGTTCGGCGCGCCGGCACAATGGGATTGGCGCGATTTTCGCACATCAAGGTTTCAGGCATGGCTTCCGCATCGTTCCGGCTGTTCCGCCCACGCCACCCGCTCGCGCGCCTCGCTCTGGCGCTGGTCGGCATCGTGGTGATCGGCGCGTTCCTCGCATTGAGCCTGTTCGCACTCGCCGCGCTGCTCATCGGCGGCGCGGCATTCGTGCTGATCGGCAAGCTGCGCCGGATGTTCAATCCGCAGGCGCAGCCGGTCGAGCCCGTGCATCGCGCCGCGTCCGGCATCATCGAAGGCGACTACACCGTCGTGCAGATGCCCTCGCGCGGCAACCGCTGATCCCCCACGGCTTCCGGCCAGCGCGCACGCCACGCGCGCCCGGTCGCCGCACCCTGTTTCCCGAGCCATCCGCCGGCCGCCGCGCGGCGCGGTGCCGCTCCTTTCCGGTCCGGATTTCCCGATGAGCAAGCCTCTTTCCGACGCGCCCGCCCCGAGCACGTGGCGCAATCCCCGCGTGCTGGTTCCGCTGGCACTGTTTGCGCTGTACTTCATCTGGGGATCAACCTATCTCGCGATCCGCATCGGGCTGGAAAGCTATCCGCCCTTCCTGATGGCCGGATTGCGCTTCCTCTGCGCCGGCAGCGTGCTGTACGCCGTGCTGCGCGGGCGCGGCATGGCGCCGCCCACGCGCCAGCAATGGATCAACGCCGCGATCACCGGCACCCTGCTGCTTGGCATGGGCAACGGACTGGTTTGCTACGCCGAACAGAGCGTCGCGTCTGGTCTGGCCGCCGTCGCGGTGGCCAGCATGCCGCTGTTCGCGGCAGTCTTCGGCGGCCTCTACGGCCAGTGGCCGCGGCGCATGGAATGGCTCGGCCTCGGCGTCGGTTTCGCCGGCGTGGTGTTGCTCAATCTCGGTGGCGGCCTGGCCGGTGCGACGCTGGGCGCAGTCGCGCTGATCGTGGCCGCCGCGGCCTGGGCGTTCGGATCGGTGTGGAGCCGCCGCCGCGACATGCCGCCCGCCGCGATGAACACCGCCGCGCAGATGCTCGCAGGCGGCACGATCCTGGTCGTCGGCGCCTTTCTAGGCGGCGAACGCCTGCCGGTTGCGCCCGCGCCCAGCGCGACACTGGCCTTGGTCTACCTCGGCGCATTCGGCTCCATCGTCGCGTTCTCGGCGTATCTGTACCTGCTCAACACCGTACGACCGGCGCTGGCCACCAGCTACGCCTACGTCAACCCGCCGGTCGCGGTGCTGCTCGGCGCACTGTTCGGCGGCGAGTCCGTGCACGCGCTGGACATCGCCGCGATGGCGGTGATCCTCGGCGGCGTCGGCCTGATCGCGCTCACGCGCGAACGCAGCCGCTGATCCCGCCGCGCCTGGACCACGGGAGTTGAGGCGCGGCGCACCGACTCACAGTTCGCGCAGGGCCGTCGTCACCGGCAGGCGCGCCGCGCGCAAGGCCGGAAAGAGACCGCCAAGGAAGCCGATCGCCAGCGCCCACTTCAGGCCATTCCAGACCAGCTCCGGCGACACCTTGAACGCGAAAACGACTTGGCTGAAGTTGCTGCCCAGCGTGGACACCGTGTAGTTATCGAAGATCAGCCACGCAATCACCGCGCCGAGCACGCCGCCGAGCAGTGCCAGCAGCATCGTTTCCAGCATCACCGACACGACGACCGGCAGTCCGCGGAAGCCGATCGCGCGCATCGTCGCGATCTCGCGCGCCCGCGTGGCGACCGCCGCATGCATCGTGTTCAGCGCGCCAAAGATGGCACCGATGGCCATGATCACCGCCACCGTCGTCCCCAGAATGCGGATCAGCTTGGTCAAGCCTTCCGACTGCTCGGCGTAGTAGGCGCGCGTGGTCTTGGCATCCAGCTTCAGGCGCTGATCGGTTGCCAGCGCCGCCTTGAACGCATCGAGCGCATCGGCGCCGGTCAGCCGCAGCGTGACCGACGAACGGCTGCTGCCGCGACGATAGGTCGAAGCGACGACATCGACATCGCCGACCAGCTCCGATTCGTGCGCATCACCGCTCTCGAAGGCGCCGACGATCGTCCACGGCTGCGCGTTGAGCGTCAGCGTGGAACCGATGTCGATGCCGCTGAACTGCTCGCGCGCGCCCTTGCCGACGACCAGCTCGCGCAGGCCGGGCTGGAACGCGCGGCCTTCGACGATCTTCATTTCCGGCCGCACCTGCCACATCGCCGGCCCGACACCGCGGATCTCCACGTTCGCGTCGGAACCGTTGGAACGCTTCGGCAGCGAAGCCACCACGACCAGCTCCGGCGAGGCGAGCGGATGCGAATCCTTGTCGCGCAGGACGCCCGGAAGCTGCTCGACCAGGGCGACATCGTCGCGTCCGAGCACCGAGTTCAGCTCGGCCATCGCGCCGGCGCGCATCAGGATCACGCTGTCGTCGCTGCCGGTTTTCTGCAGCGTGGCGCGAAAGCCTTCGCCCATCGCCAGCAGCGCGACCAGCACGCCGACCACACCGGCGATGCCGATGACCACGACCGACGACGAGCCAAGCCGCTGGCGCAGCGTCGACAAGCCGATCCAGGTCACCGATGCGGTCTGGCGGCCGCCACGCGTGAACGCCATCCACAGCGCCAGCAGCAAGGCCAGCACCAGCAAGGCCGGCCACGGCAGCACCACCAGCACGGCGACGCCAAGCAGCGCGACCAGACCGATGCCAAGCGCGGAGACGAATTTCTTCAAGGTGCGCATGCGATTCTCCTCAGCGTCCGGCCAATGCATCGACGATGCGCAGGCGCATGCCGCGCCACGCGGGCAACCAGCCGACCAGCAGGCCGATGCCGATCATCAGCGCCAGTCCGCGCAACCAGATCGGCAAACCGACCGGGCTCATCGGAATGCTGCTGCCCAGTGCCGCCTGTACTCCCGACACGATCAAGCCGGCCAAAGCCAGGCCGATCGCCCCACCCAGAACGACCAGCAATACCGATTCGGCCAGCACCAGCGCCAGCACGCCCACATTGCGAAAGCCGAAGGTCTTCAACACCGCCAGTTCGGGAATGCGTTCGCGCACCGCCTGCGCCATCGTGTTGCCGGTCAGCAGGATCAGGGTGAAGAACACCGCCGCCATGATCGAGCCGACGATCAGGCCGATGTCGGCGAACTGCTTGACGAACGAGGCGGTGAACGCCTGTTCGGTCTGCGTCTTGGTTTCATGGTCGGAATTGGCCGACAGCGCATCGATCGCCTTGGCCACCGAGTCCGAATCGTTCGGATTGTTCAGGCGCTCGACATACCAGCCGATGTTGCCGTTGCCGAATGCGCGCGCCTCGTCGAAGTAGTCCCAGCGGAAGAACAGGATGTTTTCCTGCGCGCGCTGCTTCGCCTCGCGCGCGGTGAAGATGCCGACCAGATCGAATGTCCAGGTGTTGCTGCCGTTCTTCTGCGGAAAGATCGTCGCCTCCAGCGGAATGCGGTCGCCGATCTTCCAGCCGAATTTTTTCGCGAGGCTTTCGCCGACGACGGCGCCGGTGCGCGTGCTGCGATACGCCTGACGCTGCTCCGGCGGTATCTGGAACTCGGGATACAGATCGAAGAAGTTGTCGCTGACCGCCTCGCTCGGGAAGAAGTTCTTGCGGTCCTGGTAGATGCCGCCGAACCAATTCGCGTAGCCGACCTCCTTCACACCGGGCACGGCCTCGATGCGCGAAAGCAGGCTTTTCGGCAGCTCCACCGTGAAGCTGACCTTGGAGATGGTCAGCGTGCGATCGACACCGGCAACGCTGGCGCTCGCATCGTCAAACGCGCTGCGCACCGAATCGAGCAGGCCGAACAGCAGGAAGGCCGCGATCACCGACAGCAGGGTGAACACCGTGCGCGTCTTGCGCCGGAACAGCGCAGCCCAGACAAGCGGAAAATATTTCATCGCCGGCCTCCGTCAGACCCGTTCGCCCTGCTCGACCAGCGTGCCCTTGTCCAGATGCAGCGTGTGCCGCGCGTATTCGGCCGCCTTCGGATCGTGGGTCACCATGATGATGGTCTTGCCGTGGTCGCGGTTCAGCGTCTGCAACAGCCCGAGCACGTCTTCCGCCGACTGGCGGTCGAGGTCGCCGGTCGGCTCGTCGCAGACCAGCAGTTTCGGATCGGACACGATGGCGCGCGCGATCGCGACACGCTGCTGCTGTCCGCCGGACAGCTCGCTCGGCTTGTGCGACATGCGCTCGGCCAAACCGACCAGTTGCAGCGCGATGGACGCACGCCGCTTGCGTTCGGCCGCACCGAGCTTGGTCAGAAGCAGGGGCAGCTCGACGTTCTTCAGTGCCGACAGCATCGGCAGCAGGTTGTAGAACTGGAAGATGAAGCCGACGTTCGACGCGCGCCACTTCGCCAGCGCGCCCTGGTTGAGATTGTCGATGCGCGCGCCGCCGACGCTGATCTGGCCTCGCGTCGGCGAGTCGAGCCCGCCGATCAGATTGAGCAGCGTCGTCATGCCCGAACCGGACGGCCCCATCAGCGCAAGGAAATCGCCCTGCGCGATGTCCAGATCGATGTGATGC
>JASLGB010000372.1 GCA_030150315.1 Dokdonella sp.
GGAAATGCTGAACTACATTTCCTTCATCGAGAACGATCGCAGCCAGCAGAAGCTCACCGATTGGACCGCCAACCTTTCCGGGGACGCGTTCGACCTGCCTGCCGGTCCGCTGTCGTTTGCCGCGGGCTACGAGCATCGCAAGCAGAGCGGCTGGTACACGCCGGACGCGGTCGTCATCGCCGGCGAGTCCAACGGCGTGCCTTCCGGTCCGACCAGCGGCAGCTACTCGGTCAACGAGTACTACCTCGAGCTCAATGTGCCGCTGCTGGCCGACATGGCGGCGGTGAAGAAGCTCGAGCTGAGCGCGGCGACGCGGTACTCGGACTATTCCAACTTCGGCGGCACCACCAACAGCAAGTTCGGCCTGCGCTGGCAGGTCAGCGACGACTTCACGCTGCGAGGCACCTGGGCGGAAGGTTTCCGTGCCCCGTCGATCGGCGAGCTGTACGGAACATTCGCGCGTTTCGACGCGCAGATCGCCGATGCGTGCAACTTCGCCAGCGGCCAGCGCCTGACCAACTGTCTTGCGCTCGGCGTGCCCGATCCGGCCAATTTCGAGCAAGCCAACGCGCAGATCTCGGTCGTCACCGGCGGCAACTCGCAGCTCAAGCCCGAGCAGTCGACCAGCCTGACCCTTGGCGCGCTGTACAGCCCGAGCTGGGCCGAGAACACCGCCTGGTCGCGCAAGCTCGACTTCGAGCTGACCTACTACCGCATCAAGCTGAATGACGCGATCCAGGCGTCCGACGCGCAGACCCTGCTCGATCGCTGCGTCGACACGCTCGACCCGGTGTTCTGCGACAACATCGGGCGCTCGTCTGGCGGCAACATCAACCGTTTCAACAACACGCTGTTCAATCTTGGCCGCATCAACACCAGCGGCTACGACATCGGCGTCAGCTGGTTCGGCAACGATACCGGCATCGGGGCATTCAACGCCTCGCTGCAGACGACGTGGCTGAAGAAATTCGAAGCCGTCGCGACCGACTCCGGCTTGCCGGAGCCGCGCACGGTGGGCATCGAAGTTGCCGACAGCGGCATGCCGAAGTGGCGCGCGACAGCCAATCTCGGCTGGACCTCGGGCGTCTGGTCGGCCGGTTGGACAATGCGCTATGTGTCCGACCTGACCGAAAACTGCGGCGACGCCGCGGCGGGCCTGGCGGTGTGCAATGGCGCAAACGACACCCACCATCTCGGCGCGACCACCTACCACGACGCGCGCGTGAGCTGGACGGTTCCGATGGATCTGAAACTGACGCTCTCGGCCGGCGTCAACAACCTGTTCGCCAAGGAAGCACCGCTTTGCCTGTCGTGTTCGCTGAACGGCTACGATGCGTCGATCTACGACCTGCCGGGCCGCTTCAGCTACGTCGAGGCGAGCATCCGCTTCTGATCCGGTGTTTGCGGGAGGGAGGGGAAGGGCCGCCTCGTGCGGCCCTTCTTTTTGCGCGGAAAAGGGGCGGCTGCCACGGGTCTCGCGCGTGCCGGATCGGGTGCCCGTTTGCAGGCCCGGCATGAAGCCGCTGCCTGCGCTTGAGTTGCGATGGTGTGTGTGGTGGTTGCCGCGGCGGCGTCCGGTTCAGCCCGGAATGGCCAGATGATCCGGCAGGCGCAGGCTGGCCGCGATCGGCAGGTGGTCGGACACCGGATACGGCAGCGCCCACAGGCGCTCCACCGCGATCGCCTGCGAGACGAGGATGTGGTCGAGGGCACGGTTCGGGCGCCAGCTCGGGAACGTCGGCGGAACCTCTTCCGGGCGCACCAGCGCGGTCCGCGCATAGATCGTGTCCAGCTCCGGGCTGTGAGCCGAGGTGTTGAGGTCGCCCATCAGGATCGCATTCGGCCAGCGCTCCATCAGCTCGGCGATGAAGGCCAGCTGGCGCGCGCGCGCGACCGCGCCGAGCGAAAGATGCGCGACGACGACGACGAGGGCGTCCTTGCCTTCGCCAAAGCGTGCCCACAGGGCGCCGCGGCCGCCGATGCGGCCGGGCAGGGGATAGTCGATGACCTCGTCGGGCAGGCGTCGCGCCAGCAAGCCGTTGCTGGACGTGGCCAGCCGCGACACGCGCCGGTTCGGCTGGTGGCTCCAGTACGGGAAGCCCGCCGCCTCGGCGAGGTATTGGGTCTGGTTGAGGAAGCCCGAGCGCAAGCTGCCGGCGTCCGCCTCCTGCAGGCCGACAAGATCGAACTGGCCGATGACGCGGGCAAGCCCGTCGAGATTGGCGCGCTTGCCGGTCGGCAAGACGTGCTTCCAGCTGTGCGTGACGTAGTCGCGGTAGCGCTTCATGCTGCCGCCGGCGAGGATGTTGCAACTGGCCAGCCGCAGGACGCGCGGGTCTTCGGCGGGCGTGGGGCTGCCCGCTTCGAGTGTCACTTCCCGTCGGCCTTCTTCTTCGCCGCGTGTTCCTTCTCGACCAGGAACTGGACCAGTTCCACCAGCTTGTCCTGGTTGCCGGCCGAGGCAGCCGACGCGCGGTACTTGCCGTTGACGACGATGCTCGGCGTGCCGTCCACACCGAAGTTCCTGACCAGCTCGTTCGCGCGCTGCAGCTTGCTCTGGACCTCGAACGAGCCGGAGGTGGCGAGGAACTTGGCGCGATCCACGCCGTGCGCGGCGTAGAAGCCGGCGAGATCCTCGATCGAGCGCAGCGGCTGGTGATCGCGGTGCAGGGCGTCAAACAGCGCCTGGTGGGTCTTGTCGAGCACGCCGAGCGACTGCGCGGTGTAGTAGGCGCGGGCGTAGGGTTCCCATTGCGCGTTGAAGATCGCCGGCATGTAGTCGAACGAAGCGTACTTCGGCAACTCCGCCTTCAGCCTTTCAGCCTGTGGCTGGAAATTGGCGCAGTGCGAGCAGGCGTAGGAAAACACCTCCAGCACTTCGACGCGATCGCCGCTGGCGGTGGGCTGTGCGGGCTCGATGGTGAAATAGTTCGTGCCGGCTTCCCACGCCGGAGCCTCGGGCTTGGCCGCGCACGCGGTGGTGGAGGCAGCAAACAGGAGTCCGGCAAACAGCAGGCGCATCGTCTTGGGCATCGGTTCGTCTCCCCTCGCAAGGGTGGGTGGTGTCGGGACTATGCCAGACCACGAGACACGGCGGACGTTCCGTTCGAGGGGGGGCGAAATGCCGCGGAGCGCCGGTTGGCACTCCGCGGCAGGCGAGCGGGTTACTTCTTTTTCTTCGCCTTCGATTCTTCGGCGACGAGGTACTGCGTGATCTCGAGCATCTGGTCGAAGGCGACGCCGACATCGGTGTTGGCGGTGATGCGGTATTTGCCGTTGACGACCAGGGTCGGCGTGGACTCGATGCCGTAGGCCATCTCGCGGCCGCGGATCTGCTCCAGCTGGCCTTCGACGACGAACGACTGCGCGGTCGACAGGAAGGTGGCCTTGTCGATGCCGTGGGTGGCATAGAAATCGGCCAGTTCTTCCAGCGTGCGCGGACGCAGGTTGTCGCGGTACAGCGCGTCGAATGTGAGCTGGTGGGTCTTGTCGAGCACGCCCATCGACTGGGCCGCGTAGAACGCGCGCGCAAACATCAGCCAGATCGGCTGGAAGTCGGCCGGCATCAGCGTGAACTCGGCGTTCTTCGGCAGCTCGGCCTTGAGCCGGTCGGCAAACGGCTGGAAATGACCGCAGTGCGGGCAGGCGTAGGAAAACACCTCCAGCACTTCGATCTTGTCGCCGGTGGTGGTCGGCGCCGGCGGGTCGATGACCGCGTAGTGCTTGCCAGCCTCCCACTTGGGAGCGTCGGCGGCGTGGGCGGCGGCACCAAACAGCAGGCCGGCAGCGAGGAACAGCGGACGCAGATACATGGACAACACTCCGTGGTAACGGGACGGGGCGGTCGGTGGCGCGCCCTTCAGTGGGCGCTTTCCTTCTCGATCAGGTACTTCAGCAGCGGCACGATCTGATCGAACGAACCCGCCGAGCGGCCGGTGAAGCGGTACTTTCCGGCGACGACGAAGGTCGGCGTCGAATCCACGCCATAGGCCTTCACCAGCGAATCGGCGCGCTTCATCTTGGTATTGATCGCGAACGAGTTGGCGACGCCGACGAACTCCTCGGCGTTGATACCGGCCAGCTTGGCGTAGACCCCCGCCACGTCCTCGATCGTCGGCAGCTTCTTGACCAGCTGGCGCGTCTTGGCATCGACCACGCGCAGGCTGCCTTCGTCCTTCCAGATCGCGTCGTAGGTGGCTTCGTGAGTCTTGTCGAGGATGCCGAGCGCCTGCGCGGCGAAGAAGGCGCGCTGGAACACCGGCCACGCTTCGGCTGTATTGAACGACGCCGGCAGGTAGACCAGTTCGGCATTGGCCGGCAGTTCC
>JASLGB010000379.1 GCA_030150315.1 Dokdonella sp.
GCGCGCGTCGCCCTTGGTGAATGCGTCAGCATGGATCGAAACGAACAGATCGGCCTTGGCCTCGCGCGCCTTGCGGTAGCGATGCTCAAGCGGAATGAAATAGTCCGCGTCGCGGATAAGCACCGCGCTCATGCCGGGCGCTGCGTCGATCTGCTTCTTGAGCTGGCGCGCGACGGCGAGCGTGATGTTCTTTTCATAGGTGCCGCTGGCGCCGATCGCTCCCGGATCATCGCCGCCGTGACCGGCATCGATGGCCACGATCACGCTGCGCGCCTTGCCATTGGCGGCAGGCAGCGCGGTCTTGACCGGCGTCGGCGCCTTTTCGGTCGCCGGATACAGGTCCAGCACGAGTCGATACCCGAACTTTTCCGCAGGCGGCAGCAGGAAACTCTTGGGGCGCACACCATCGGCGAGGTCGAACACCACGCGCGAGTCGCTCTTGCCCTGCTTCCCGGCGCGCAGGCTCTTGAGCAGGCCTTTGACTTCCGGCGCCTTGAAGCCGGAGCCGAGCTGGCTGTTGCGGATATCGAGCACGATGCGGTCGGGCTTGCTCAGCTCGAACAGCTTGTAGTCGACCGGGCCGGAGACATCGAACACGGCACGCGTGTACTCAGGGCCAGCCCAGACACGCAAGTTCTTGATTTCGGCCGCGTGCGCGCCCGCGGCATGGAGCAGCGCGAGCACGGCGATCAGAAAGCACTGGAGACGAATTCCCCTCATGCGCGTATTCAAATCCAAAGCGCCGGATGAATGCAAGCATTTTCCTTGAAAATCCGAAACGTGCGAGGACTTCCTGAATTTTCATTCAGGACTTTGCGCAGTGTCCGACCGGGTCGGGAATGCCAGCCACGCACGCCCCCGCGCGCTGGTTTTGCCGATCACCAGACGGCGCTGCATGCCGGCATGCTCCAGCATCAGTTCAAGGTCCGGCGGCGGCAGCCCGCCTGCGCCGCGTTCCGGCCACTCGATCAGCACAAGGGTGGCAGCGCCCTCCCACAGATCCCCGAGCCCGAGCCACTCCAGTTCGCCCGGATCGGCCAGCCGGTACAGATCCAGGTGATGGATATCGAGCGCACCGACCCGATAGGACTCGATCAGGCTGTAGGTCGGACTCTTGACGCGCTCGCCGACGCCCAGCGCCTGCAGCAACGCACGCGCGAATGTCGTCTTCCCGGCACCCAGTTCGCCACGCAGATGCAGGTGGCCGCCTTCGCGCAGGGCCGGCGCAAGCTGTTGCGCCCACGCGACAAGCGCGGCCTCGTCGAGATCGTCGGGAATAGCTGTCATGACTCGAACCGGTTGGCCAGACGACGCAGCGGGCCGAACAGATCGCTGGCCAACAAACCGCGCGGCGCATCCGCAGCGGCGACATCTCCGGCGCGGGCGTGCAGCGCGACGCCGAAACGGGCCGCATCCCACGTCGACAACCCCTGCGCCAGCAGGCCCGCGACGATGCCGGTCAACACATCGCCCATGCCGCCCGAGGCCATGCCGGCATTGCCCCAGGCGCAGACGGCGACGCGCCCGGACGGATCGGCGACAAGGCTGCCCGCGCCCTTCAGGATGACGACCGCGCCGTAGCGGCTCGCCAGCTCGCGCACCGCGCGGAAGCGGTCGTTCTGCACGACGCCGGTACTGCAACCCAGCAACCGCGCCGCTTCGCCCGGATGCGGAGTCAGCACGACATCGCCGGTCAACCGAAGCGGTGCCTGTGCCAGCAGGTTGAGCGCATCGGCATCGAGCACGAGCCGGCGATCGCTGGTGCACGCGACGGCGTGCATCATCCGCGCCCAGTTGTCCTGCCCAAGACCCGGACCGACCGCCAGCACGCTGGCACGCTCCATCAGCTCGCGCAGCTGGCTGTCGTCGACGATGCCGTGCGCCATCAACTCCGGTCGCGCAGCATTCATGGCCGGCACCTGCGCAGGGCGCGTGGCCACGGTGACCAGACCCGCGCCGGTACGCAGCGCGCCTTCGCCCGCAAGCCGCACCGAACCGCCCATGCCGTCGTTGCCGCCGGCAAGCAGGACATGCCCGAAATGGCCCTTGTTGACGTTGCCCGCGCGCGCGCGAAGCACGTTTGAGATCGAGGCATCCAGCAGTTCGGCATCCGCCTGGATTCCGTCGAACGCGGCATCGGGCACATCGAGGGAGGCCAGCTCCCGCGCGCCGGCCGCATCCGCACCATCGGCGGTAAACAAGCCGCGCTTCCAGGCGATGAGGCTGATGGTGGCATCCGCGCGCACGCAGGCGCCGAGTCGAACGCCGCGATCGGCGTCGAGGCCCGACGGCAGATCGAGTGCGAGCGTCGGCATGCCGCTCGCATTGAGCGTCTCGATCAATGCCGCAGCCTCGCCCTCCGGTGCACGATCGAGGCCGATTCCGAACAGTGCATCGACGCAGATATCGGCCTGTGCGAAACCGCGGCCGGCCTGCGCCATGCGCACTCGGCCGCCGGCGTCGAGAAAGGCCTGTCGCGCACGCTCGGCATCGCCGCGCGAAAGCTCGGACAGAGCGATCGCCTCCACCTTCAATCCGTCGCGCAGCGCGTAACGTCCAAGCAGGAAGCCGTCACCACCGTTGTTGCCGCTGCCCGCCAGCAACAGCAATCGGCGTGCATCCGGCCAGCGCCGGCGCAGGCCGACATAGGCAGACGCCGCGGCTCGCTGCATCAGGCCGAATCCGCCGATGCCGAGGCTTGTGATCGCGTGGCGGTCGATCTGCCGTACCTGAGCCGTCGTGAACAGCGATGTCGCGCGCGTGCGTTCGTCCATCGCGACAGTCTAGCGGTTCGACGCCCCGGCTTCGCAGCTTTGCAGCGCCGCGCGCTATGCTGAAATCCCCGGACACTCGCCACGCAATGCCAGCCCAGACTGCACCGATCGACTACATCGCCCTGCGCCGCGACATGGCCGACTGGGGCAGGCAGCTCGGCTTTCAGGAGATCGGCGTTTCCGGCATCGAGCTGGATGCCGACGAGCTGCACCTGCTCGGCTGGCTCGATGCCGGTTTCCACGGCGAAATGGAGTACATGCAGCGCCACGGGACGCGGCGCAGCCGGCCGGCGGAACTGCAGCCCGGCACGCTGCGCGTGATTTCCGCCCGCATGAACTATCTGCCGCCCGCACTGGACAACGCCTGGAGCGTGCTCGCCGACGGCGAGCGCGCATACATCTCGCGCTACGCGCTCGGACGCGACTACCACAAGCTGCTGCGCAACCGCCTGCAAAAGCTGGTCGAACGCATGAGCGACGCCATCGGCTCGTTCGGCTATCGCGTCTTCACCGATTCCGCGCCGGTACTGGAAAAGGCGCTCGCGCGCGATGCGGGCCTCGGCTGGATCGGCAAGCACACCCTGCTGCTGAGCCGCGATGCCGGCTCCTGGTTTTTTCTCGGCGAGATCTACACCGATCTCCCGCTGCCCATCGATTCGGCACCCAGCGCCCACTGCGGCAGCTGCACGCGCTGCATCGACATCTGTCCGACGCAGGCGATCGTCGCGCCGTATCGGCTCGATGCGCGACGCTGCATTTCCTATCTGACGATCGAACTGCGCGGCGACATTCCCGAAGAACTGCGCCCGTTGATCGGAAACCGCATCTTCGGCTGCGACGACTGCCAGCTGGTGTGTCCGTGGAACAAATTCGCCCGGATCGCCGAGGAAACCGACTTCGTTCCGCGCCATGGCCTGGACAGCGCGACCTTGGCGGAACTGTTCGCCTGGAGCGAAGCGGACTTCCTCGAACGGACCGCCGGAATGGCGATCCGCCGCACCGGCCACGAAGGCTGGCTGCGCAACATCGCGGTGGCGCTGGGCAATGCCCCTTCCTCGCCCGCCGTGATGCAGACGCTGCAATCGCGCGCAAACGATGCGTCGATTCTGGTGCGCGAGCATGTGGCGTGGGCACTTGCCCGCCACGCCTGATCGGCCGGTCACTGCGCACGAAACTGTTGCGAACACGCAACAATCCGCGTTCCCGAAACACCACAGCCTGCGCCGCGGCCAACCGGCTCGCTGACGCGCGTGCCGTGAAAACCTTTTTTTCAATGACTTACTGAAAACAAGGCGCAAAAAAAACCCTCGCGCGCTGCCGCTGCGAGGGTTCTAATTTTGGAGTGACGACTACCAAATGCGCCCTGCTGCCCTTGAAGTGTCAACGCAAGCGTTGCGAAAACTCCTCAGGCGTGGGGAGAATACCACAGGGCGATTCAAAAATGCTACAGCTGGCACAAAACGTTGTCGATCAGGCGAGTCGAGCCCAATCGTGCCGCGATCAGCAGCACCAGCTCGCGGTCTTCGCCCCCGGGGGTGCCCAAGTCCGCGGCCCGTCGCACGACGGCGTAGTCCGGCTCGAACCCCGCATCGCGCAACTGCTGCATCGCCGTCGCCTCGATGTGTTCGCGCTCGGCTGGCCCCTCGCGCAGCCGCCCCTCCATCCACGACAGCACCCGCCGGATTGCGGAGGCGCGCTCGCGCTGACCGGCATCCAGGTACTGGTTGCGTGAACTCATCGCCAAGCCGTTTGGCTCGCGGAAGATCGGCGCCGCGAGGATCTCGATCGTATAGCCCATGTCGCGCACCAGACGGCGGATGACCAGCAGCTGCTGGTAGTCCTTCTGGCCGAACACGGCGACGTGCGGACGCGTGAGGTTGAAAAGGCGCGCGACCACCGTCGCCACGCCATCGAAATGGCCGGGCCGGATCGCGCCTTCGAGCGTGTCGGTCACGACCGGCACGCTGACACGCACGCCCTGCTCGGCGCCGTACGGATACAGCTCGTCGACTCCGGGGAGGTACAGCAGGTCGCAGCCATGCGCGGAAAGCCCTTCCGCATCGGCATCGGGAGTGCGCGGATAGCGCGAGAAGTCCTCGCTCGGCCCGAACTGGGTCGGGTTGACGAACACGCTCGCGACCACGACATCGGCCTGCGCGCGCGCCAGCTCGATCAGCGAATGATGTCCGGCATGCAGGTTGCCCATGGTCGGCACGAGGGCAATGCGCTTGCCGTCACGCAACCAGCCGTCGATGACGGCATGCAATTCCGGGTTGTGGCGAACGATCTTCATGGTCGATCAGTAACCGTGTTCGGCAGCCGGGAACGCACCGCTGCGCACATCTTCGACATAGGCGGACAGCGCCGCGGCGATCGAGTCGCGGCCGGCCAGGAAATCCTTGACGAAACGCGGACGCTTGCCGCCGCCGATGCCAAGCAGGTCGTACAGCACCAGCACCTGGCCATCGCAACCGGCGCCCGCGCCAATGCCGATCGTGGGAATGTCGAGCTCGGCGGTGATCTCCGCCGCGAGACGCGACGGCACGCACTCGAGCACCAGCGCATTCGCACCGGCGTCCTGCACGGCTTTCGCCTCGGCCTTCAGGCGCGCCGCGGCCGACTCGCCGCGCCCCTGCACCCGATAGCCGCCGATGGTGTGCACCGACTGCGGCGTCAGACCCAGATGCGCGCAAACCGGGATGCCATGACGCTTCAGCGCATCGATGACCTCGCAGGCCCAGTCGGCTCCTTCCAGCTTGACCATGGCGGCACCGCCCTCGGCCATCAGCCGCGCCGAGTTCGCCAACGCCAGCTCGACGTTGCGATAGCTCATGAACGGCAGATCGGCAACGAGCAAGGCGCGACGCAAGCCGCGCGCCACCAGTCGCGTGTGGTAGACGATGTCGTCGACCGTGACCGGCAGCGTGCTCGACTGGCCCTGCACGACCATGCCGAGCGAGTCGCCGACCAGCACGAAGTCGATGCCGGCCTCATCGACGCAGCGCGCGAAGCCGGCGTCGTAACACGTCAACGCCACGATCTTGTCGCCGCCGCGCTTGCGCGCACGCAGCGCCGGCACGGTCATCGGGGCGTTGGATTCCGCATTGGCATACATCGTTGTTCCAGCGCTCAAAGAGAATCGTTCATTATTCCGCGCGGTCGACTCCGCGCTCAAGCGGCAGCGCCCGGCTCGATCGGCGCACAGCCTGCGGCATCGATGGCGAGCGCCAGATCGGCGACGCGCCCCTTCCCTGCAACGATGAAGTCCGGCGCGATCTCGGCCAGCGGCAGCAGCACGAACGCGCGCTCGGCCAGATGCGGATGCGGCAGCGTCAGGCCCGGCTCGTCGAGGCGGACGGAATCGAAGGCAAGCAAGTCCAGATCCAGCGTTCTTGGCCCCCAGCGCGAACCGTCGCGTTGCCGCCCCTGCGCACGCTCCAGTGCCAGCAGCGCATCGAGCAAGGCATGCGGCGAAAGTTTGGTCGAGAGTTCCGCCGCCGCATTGACGAAATCCGGCTGATCGCCACGCCCCCAGGGCGGTGTCCGATACATGCGCGAATGCCGCACGAGCCGCGTCTGCGGCAGCTCCGCCAGCAGTTGCAGCGCCTGCGCAACTTGCTGCGCCGGCCCATCGAGGTTGCTGCCGATGCCGACGAAGGCGATCACGCCGGATCTATTCGCCACTGCCAGCCTGCGGCAGCGCGCTCGACTTGCGACGACGGCGACGACGGCGCTTCTTCGCCGGTGCCGGATCCGCCTCCTCGACCGCATGCGCGGGTGCCGAACCGAGCCGATCGGCCAGCTCGGCGGGGCTGATTTCCTGCGCCTCGGTCCACCATCGGCCAAGCTCGGCGATCTCGGGAGATTCTTCCGCACGCAGCAACAGGAAATCGTAGGCGGCGCGGAAACGCGGATGCTCCAGCAGACGGAACGCCCGCTTCTTCGTGCGCATGGCAAAGCGCGGTTGCAGCGCCCAGATTTCCTCGATGGCCAAGGTGAAGCGGCGCGGGATGGCCACGCGCTGCACCTGGTCGCGCAACACCCTCGCCGCCGCATTCGGCCATGCAATCGACGCATCCGTGCCGTTGTCGATCGACGCCTGCGCCGCGGCGCGGGTCGGCTCCCACAGCATCGCTGCAAAAAGGAAGGCCGGCGTGACCGGCCTGTCCTCGCGAATGCGCTTGTCGGTGTTGGCCAATGCCTGTTCGATCATGTGGCGGAACGCGCCGGAATCCTTGCGCGCGAGCGCACGCGCTGTCGCGGGCAGCAAATGCGGCAACAGGTGATGACGTTCCAGCATGTGGAAGCTGGCGAGACCGTAGCCGCCCAGAAACAGCTTCAGTGCCTCATCGAACAACCGCGCCGGCGGCGCTTCGGCAAGCAGCGGCCCGAGTTCGCCGAACGGCGCCGCGGCATCCGCCGCGATGTCGAAACCGAGCTTTGCGGCGAGTCGTGCTGCGCGCAGCATGCGAACCGGATCTTCGCGGTAGCGCTGCTCCGGGCCGCCGATCAGGCGCATCGAGCGATGCTGCAGGTCTTCCATGCCGCCGACCGCGTCGCGCACGCTGAAGTCGGCGATGTCGTAGTACAAGGCGTTGACCGTGAAGTCGCGGCGCAGCGCGTCTTCCTCGATGCTGCCGTAGACGTTGTCGCGCACCAGACGGCCATCGACCAGATGGCGATCGCCACTGCCGTCGTCATCGCTGCCGCGGAACGTGGCAACCTCGATGATCTCGCGGCCGAACACCACATGCGCCAGCCGGAATCGCCGACCGATGAGGCGGCAGTTGCGGAACAGCTCGCGCACCTGCTCGGGCGTTGCGTTGGTGGCGACGTCGAAATCCTTCGGCCGCCCGCCAAGCAGCAGGTCACGCACGGCACCGCCTACCAGGCACGCGCGGAAGCCGGCCTCATGCAATCGGTACAGCACGCGCAAGGCGCCCGGGGAAATGGTCTTGCGCGAAATCGAATGCTCCGACCGCGGAATAATGCGGAACGATCCGTCCACTGGGGTTCTGCTTGCGATCGACTCCGAACTCATCCCGCTCCATTGCTCCGAATTGTTTGCCCTGCGTTACCGATTCGTTATACTACGCCCCCTCGCAAATCCCAACTGCGCTCCCTTCGTCTAGTGGTCCAGGACACCGCCCTCTCAAGGCGGGAACACGAGTTCGAACCTCGTAGGGAGCGCCATACATCTATGACCTTCGTAGTCACCGAGAACTGCATCAAGTGCAAGTACACCGACTGCGTCGAGGTCTGCCCGGTGGACTGCTTCCATGAAGGGCCGAACTTCCTCGTGATCGACCCCGAGGAATGCATCGACTGCACGCTGTGCGAACCGGAATGCCCGGCCGTTGCGATCTTCCCCGAAGACGACGTGCCTGGCGGCCAGGAAGAATTCATCGCACTAAACGCGGAGCTGTCGAAGATCTGGCCGGTCCTGACCGAGCGCAAGGACGCCCCCGCCGACGCCAAGGATTGGGACGGCAAGCCGGGCAAGCGCGACCTCATCGAACGCTGATCTTCGCGGCGGAGCATTCCTCGCCGCAGCCCAAACACAAAAAAGCCGAAGCGGATTCCCGCTTCGACTTTTTGCTTTCCGGCACCCGAGTCCGACTGGCATCGAGAACCCGTCCGGCATTGAGCTGGGCGGGTTCGGTCGGATGCGACGCGACGTTACGCGACGAGACGTTACGCGAATCGCGTGCGCCGCATCGAAGTCTCCGTCAAGGCACGCCGATCAGGACAGACGCTCGCGCAAGGTGGCAAGCAGCGCACGCGCCGCGTCGCGCGAGGCCTCGTCGTTCGCCCCTTCGACCGATACACGCGCACCATCGCCGTCTTCGCCGACGCGCACGGTCAATTGCACCTGCGCCGTCTTCTTCGTGTCGGCCATGCCGAGCGTGACCGCACGCTTCAGCCAACCCGGCTTGACCGTGGTCTTGCCGGTCGTCTGCACCGTGTAGGTTTTCGCGGACTCGTCGCGGTCCAGCACCGTCGCCGCGCCCGAGCGCTCAAGCGCCAGCCCGACGCGGGCCCATGCGCTGTCGACCGTGTCCTTCATGTGCAAGTCGCCCGAACCGAGAACCACTCCGGCCGTCGCGCCCGCACCCGCCGCCGCAACCGGAGGCGCGTCCGTCGCCCGCGCCGCCTGAGTGGTCGGGGCGGAACCCGCCTGCGGGATCGTCAAGGCACCGGACGAGCCGGGCGTGTCCAGACCCGGCGGCACTTCCAGCGGCCGCTCTTCGACCGCCATGCGGTATTCGTTGTTCTTGCGTTCCGCGCGCTGGCGGAAAAAGCTGCAGCCGCTGAGCAGCGAGGCCGACAGGATGGCCGTAAGCGCGATGAGGAAAATTCTTTTCACGGGAAGATCTCGTGGCGGTTGGTCGGGTCGGGACACCCGGGAGGTGTCCGATTCTGCCGCTTTCCCGCAATCGCGGAAATCGGCCGGAGCCCGGATGGGCGAGCGATTCGACGACGCGAAGCGGCGTGGGGGGCGGCCGATAGTCTAGCTGACTGCGCGGCCATCAACGCCGGGCGATTCCAAGGCCGTTCAGCGCATCGCCTGCTGCGGCATGGCGGCTTGCCGACAAGGCCACAAGCGGCAGGCGCAAATGCGCCTCGCCCAATCCAAGCTGTGCCAGGCACCATTTCAGCGGGATCGGATTCGGCTCGCAGCCCAGCGCGTCATATAGCGGCTGCAGACGGGCATCGAGGCCAGCCGAGCCGGCCGGATCGCCCGCAAGGCTGGCCGCACACATGTCCGCGAACGCACGCGGAGCGACGTTTGCCGCAACCGAAATGACGCCATCGGCGCCGGCCAGCATCGCGCGGGCCGCAGTGGGGTCATCGCCGGACAAGATGCGAAAGCCATCCGATTTCAGCGCCAGCAATGCCTGCATGCGCTGCGGATCGGGAACCGCCTCCTTGATGCCGATGATGTTTCCGTGCGGCGCGAGCTGCGCCACCGTGTCGGGCAGAAGATCGCTTGCGGTTCGCGTCGGCACGTTGTAGAGCACGACGGGCAGACCGCCCTGCTCGGCAACCTCGGTGAAATGTCGCAACAGGCCCGCCTGCGTCGGACGCACATACGGCGGAACCGCGACCAGTGCGGCATCGGCCCCGGCGTCGCGGGCGCGACGCGTCTGCACAACGGTTTTCGCGGTGCCGGACTGTCCGGTACCGGCGAGCACCGGCACGCGACCGGCTGCGCGCGCCACGGCGAACTCGACCAGCGCCGTGAACTCCGCATCGTCGAGCGTTGCGGCTTCGCCGGTGGAGCCGGCGACAACCAGCGCGCGCGTGCCATTGTCCAGCTGGTAGTCGATGAGGCGCCCGAACGCGTCGAAATCGATGCTGTCGTCGCGGGAAAGCATTGGCGTTGCCAATGCGCAGAGGCTTCCGGAAAGAACCACGTCGGTCGAGTGCAAGCGGAGGAATTTTCGATGGTAGCGGGGATGCTTCGGGCAAGTCCATTCGCTGCCGGATGCCGTCGGCGCGTTCCCTTGCCGCCCCCTCATGCCGCCAGTATTCTCGACTTGCGGCGCTCCTTCGGCGCCGGTGGCTGACGAGGCAACGGGATCGTGAAGCAAGCGGGCAAACAGGCACCGAACGACATCAGCACCACACGCCCCGCTTCCGGCGAGAACTACCTTCTCATCAGCGCATTCAGCGCCGCCTCGCAATCGCCGCTCGTCGCGATCAGCCGCCGCATCTCCGAATGCGGCTGCAACCTCGCCGAAGCGCGCGTTTCCACGCTGGGCAACGAACTTTCCGTGCTGGCGCTGGCGCAAGGCGCGTGGGACGCGATCGCCAAGCTCGAGAACGCCCTGGGCAGGCTGGACCGCGACGACGACTTGCGCCTCGTCCACTACCGCACCAGCGCGAAACAGCAGCAATCCAATCTGCTGCCCTATCTGGTGGAGGTGATCGCCGCCGACAAGCCGGGAGTCCTCTTCCAGCTGGCCGAGTTTTTCGCGCAACAGGGCATCACGATCGAACAGCTGCACTCATCGCGCTATCGTGCGATGCAAACCGGTGCCGACATGTTCTCCGCGCAGATCACGATCGGCATTCCCGCCTCGATGCACATCGCCGCTCTGCGCGACGATTTCCTCGAGTTTTGCGACGGGCTCAACCTCGACGCGATCATGGACCCCATGAAATTCTGATGACCCTGACCCTCGGCAAGAAGATTCCCGAACTCCAAGGCCTGCTGCACGACGGCAGCACGCTGGCGCTGTCCGACCTGCGCGGCCAACCACTGGTCGTCTACTTCTACCCGAAAGACTCCACCCCGGGCTGCACCAACGAAGCGAAGGATTTCCGCGATCTGTACCCGAAGTTCCGCGAACTGGGCTGCGAGGTGATCGGCGTTTCCCGCGACTCCGTCGCCTCGCATGCGCGTTTTCGCGAAAAGCAGGCACTGCCCTTT
>JASLGB010000389.1 GCA_030150315.1 Dokdonella sp.
GGCATTTCGATCAACTGCATGATTTCACCATCGTCCTCAGCGTCGAGAAGCTCCTGCACAAGGCAGAAGCCACAATCCAGCTTTCCGGCAAGACGCTGCATGCCGACGCCACCGCCGCCGACATGTACGCCGCGATCGACGCGCTCGTCGACAAGGCCGTGAACCAGGTGCGCAAACACAAGGAAAAAGTCGGCGACCACAACGCCGATGCGGTGCGCGCGGCCCGATACAGTTAAGCTACGCGCGTTGCCGCGGCGAATGAGCGGATTTTTCCGCCTCCTTCGCACGTGGGCGACAGGGAGCAATACTGGACACCGGCCGCATCCGCGACCGGTGTCCGGGATTGGAGGCGCGGCTCGTCCGTGACCGTTTTCTCCGGCGGAGTGGCAGGAAGAACTCCCCGGGATCCAGCCGGAAACCGCATCCACCCATGCCTTTTCTTGACCTGCTGACCCCCGGGCGGGTACGCACCGATATCGTCGCCACCGACAAGGCGGACCTGATATCCGAACTGGCGACCCTGCTGGCCGATGGCCACGATGACGCCGACGACGTGCGCGATGCGCTGCTGGCCCGCGAAAAGCTCGGCAGCACCGGACTTGGCCTTGGCGTCGCGATTCCGCACGGTCGAAGTCCTGCGATCACCCGCGCCCGCGCCGCCTTCGTGCGGCTGGCGACACCGATCGATTTCAAGTCCGCCGACCAGCAGCCGGTCGACCTGGTCGCCGCGCTGATCGTGCCGGCGCAGTTCACCGACCAGCACCTGCAATTGCTGGCCGAACTGGCCGAGCTGTTCTCCAACAGCGACATCACCGACAGCCTGCGCGCAGCGCGCGGCGACGACGGCTTGCACACGGCGCTGCGCAAAGGCCTGAGGGCCTCGGGCTGAGGGGCTTCTCCCCGCCCTTGTCGCCATGGTGGCCGCCATGACCTTCGACTCCCGACCGGATCTCCTCTCATGGACCGCATGACCGCACGCCAGCTGTTCGACAGCGTCGGCGAGCGACTCGCGCTGCGCTGGGTGACCGGGCTGCGCGGCGAAAACCGCCTGATCGAGACCGGCGGAAACCTGACGCGACGTCCCTCGCTGGTCGGCTACCTCAATATCATCTACCCCAACAAGGTGCAGATCATCGGCACCGAGGAGCTCGACTACCTCGACAGCCTGGATTCGCGCCAACGCTGGGAAACGGTCGAGAAGATCGTTGCCTACAAGCCGACCGCCCTGCTCGTCACCAAGGACCAGCCGATTCCTGGTGACCTGCGCGAGGCCACCGAGGAAACCGACACGCCGCTGTGGCAAAGCCACAAGCGCGGGCACGAGCTGTTGACCTACCTGCAATACCACCTTGCCCGCACGCTGGCGCAGCAGGTGACGCTGCATGGCGTATTGATGGAGGTCTACTCCATCGGCGTGCTGATCACCGGCGAAAGCGGTACCGGCAAGAGCGAACTGGCGCTGGAACTGATCACGCGCGGCCATCGGCTGGTGGCCGACGATGCGCCGGAATTCACCCTCATCGCACCCGACGTGATCGACGGCGCCTGTCCGGAAATCCTGCGCGACCTGCTCGAAGTGCGCGGGCTGGGCGTGCTGAACATCCGCGACATGTTCGGCCAGACCGCGGTGAAGCCGTCCAAGTATCTGCGTCTGATCGTGCATCTCAAGCCACAGAAACTCGACGCGCCCGGCGATCCGATGACGCGCCTGACCGGCGATGTCGGCTACCGGGAAGTACTCGGCGTACAGGTGCCGCAGATCATCATTCCGGTCGCGCCCGGCCGCAACATCGCCGTGCTCGCAGAAGCCGCCGTGCGCAGCCACATGCTCAAGAGCAAGGGTTTCGACCCCGCCCAAACCTTCATCGACCGACAGGCGCACCAGATGCGCCGCCTTCCGCCATGGTAGAAAACACCCCCGCGCCGGAATCGGCCTCCGAGCAGCTCATCATCGTCAGCGGCCTTTCCGGCTCCGGCAAGACGGTGGCGCTGCGCACGCTGGAAGACCTCGGCTTCTACTGCGTGGACAACCTTCCGGCCGCGCTGATGCCCGCCTTCGTGCAAGCGCTGTCGCACAACAGCTCCGGCCTCAGCCATCGCATGGCGGTCGGTGTGGACGTGCGCAATCGCGCGGAAAACCTCAACCGCCTGCCGCAGATCCTTGCCGAGCTGGCGCAGTCGGACATCGGCTACCGCATCATCTTTCTCGATACGCGCGACGACGTGCTGATCAAGCGCTACTCGGAAACGCGCCGCCGCCATCCGGTATCCGGCCACGAGCTTGGCCTTGCCGACTCGATCGCCAAGGAGCGCCGCCTGCTGCGCCCGATGCTGGCGATGGCCGATCGCGTCATCGACACCAGCGACATCAACGTGCACCAGCTGCGCCGGCTTGTCCTGACCGAGATGGGCCTTGCCGCCGGCGCGATGACCTTGCTGTTCGAGTCGTTCGCCTACCGTCGCGGCGTTCCGGTCGACGCGGACTTCATGTTCGATGCGCGCGCGCTGCCGAACCCGCACTGGGACGCCAAGCTGCGCCCGCTGTCCGGCCGCGACGCGCCGGTACGCGACTGGCTCGAAGCCAACGAGCAGGTGGGCGAATTCCGCGACGACCTGCTGCGCCTGCTCGATCGCTGGCTGCCGCAATTCGAGCGCGACGGCCGCAGTTACGTCACCATCTGCATCGGCTGCAGCGGCGGCCGCCACCGTTCGGTCTACCTGGCCGAGCGCTTCGCCGAACATTTCCGGCAACGCTACGCGCAAGTGCTCACCTACCACCGGGAGCTGGAGTGATGGAAACGGCGGTGCCGGCATCGGCCGGCAACCTGCGATTCGCGCAGGGCACATCCCGCGTTGCCGCAGTGCGTAGCGCGGATGCGCCGGGCCGGACATCGGCGTACCTCCCCCGCTGCCCTTGCGGCCCGCGCCCATGACCGTCGGCGTCCTGCTGATGACCCACGAGTCGATGGGCGCGGCGCTGGTCAGTGCGGCCAAGCACGTCCTCGGCCGCCTGCCGCTGCCGCTGGACGTGCAGGAGGTCGCCGCGGACGCCGACCCCGAAACGATGCTGCGCGCCGCCGCGGCCAGCGCGCGCGAGCTCGACCATGGCGACGGCGTGCTGGTCTTGTCCGACCTGTACGGCGCCACGCCCTGCAACATCGCGCGGCGCCTGCCCGATCTTGGCGTGCGCATGCATTGCGTCGCCGGATTGAACCTGCCCATGCTGCTGCGTGTCCTGAACTACCCGGAACAATCGCTCGACGAACTGGCCCAGACGGCCGCCATGGGTGGCCGTGGAGGCATCGTCGTCGACACCCCCTGAAACGCCGCCACCACGACCGCGGAGCCCTCATGCTCGAAAGGGAAATCACCATCAGCAACCGTCTTGGCCTGCACGCGCGCGCCTCGGCCAAGCTCGTGCAGCTGCTGCACAACTACGATGTAACCGCCTTCCTTTCCTGCCGCGGGAAGGAGGTCAACGCCAAGAGCATCATGGGCGTGATGATGCTGGCCGCCGGCCTCGGCACGCCGATCGTGCTGCGCACCGAAGGCCCGGACGAGGAAGCGGCCATGGCCGCCCTGGTCGACCTGTTCCAGAACAAATTCGACGAGGGCCAATGAGGTCCGTCCTCACGGGAATCGGGGCCGCGCGCGGAATGGCGCTCGGTCGTGCTCGCCTCGAGCAACCCAGCCGTTATCTGGTCGACGAGACCCTGCTGACCGAGGACGAAGTCGAGGACGAACTCGAACGCCTGCAGCGCGCCATCGCGCTCGCGCGCGAGGAACTGAACGTCCTGCGCGAGAAGCTGCACGGCTCGCTCGCGCGCGAAGTGGCCGAATTCATCGACGCGCACAGCCTCATGCTGGCCGACCGCGAACTCACCGCCGGCGTTGCCGAGCTGATCCGCGTCGGGCGCTTCCGCGCCAGCGCCGCGCTGAAGATGCAGCGCGACCGGCTGGTCGCGGTGTTCGAGGCGATGGACGACCCGTACCTGCGCAGCCGCAAGGAAGACATCGAACACGTCATCGGCCGCGTGCAGGCGAGCCTCGTGCGCGAGTCGAGCCCGGAAGAACGCCGCCTTGCCGCGCGCGTCGGCGAAATCCTGGTCAGCGACACGGTCGCGCCATCCGAGCTGGTGCCCTTGGCCGAACGCGGCACGCTCGGCGTCGTGCTTTCGTCGGGCAGCCAGGTGTCGCACAGCGCGATCCTCGCGCGATCCCTGCATTTGCCGATGATCGTTGCCGCGCACGAGGTCCTGTCGCGCATCCAGGACGACGACCTGGTCCTGATCAACGGCGAGAGCGGCGAGGTCGTCGTGCATCCCGGCGCGCAGGATCTCGCCCGCTACCGCCAGTGGCAGCGCGAGACCACGCAGAAGGGCAAGCGGCTGGCGCTGCTGCGCAATGCGGAAACGCGCACCAGCGACGGCGTGGTGATCTCGCTTCAGGCCAACGCCGAATCCCCCACCGACATCGCGCAGGCGCGTGCGCTCGGCGCGGCCGGCGTCGGCCTGTACCGCACTGAATTCCTGTTCCTGCAACGACGCGAAATTCCGAGCGAGGAGGAACAGTTCCTCGCCTACCGCGAGCTCGTGCTCGGCATGGGCGGCCTGCCGGTGACGATCCGCACGCTCGACCTCGGCGCCGACAAGGCCGATGCCAGCGGTCTGGTCATGGACGACGAGGAAAATCCCGCGCTCGGCGTGCGCGGCGTGCGTCTTTCTCTGCGCCACCCACAACTGCTGGCAACCCAGTTGCGCGCGATCCTGCGCGCAACCGGTTACGGCCCGATCCGTGTGCTGGTGCCGATGGTGTCCACCGTCGAGGAGGTCGTCAGCGTTCGCGCGCTGCTGCGCGAATGCGCGCGCGACCTGCGCAGCGCCGGCTACGAAATCGCCGACCATGTCGAACTCGGCGCGATGATCGAAGTGCCCGCCGCCGCGATCGCCCTCGGCGGCATGATCGAATCGCTCGATTTCGTCTCGATTGGCACCAACGACCTGGTGCAGTACACGCTCGCGGTCGATCGCAACAACGACCATCTCGCCAATCTCTACGACCCGCTGCACCCGGCCGTGCTGCAACTGATCGCGCAAACGATCGAGACGGCGCAGCGTGCGAACCGCCGCGTGACCTTGTGCGGCGAGATGGCCGGCGACCGCCGCCATACGGCCTTGCTGATCGCGCTCGGACTGACCGATTTCAGCATGCATCCGGGCGTGCTGCTGGAGGTGCGCGAAACCATCAACGCGCTCGACCGCGAGCGCGTGCGCGCGCACGCGCCGGCACTGCTTGGCGCCTCGACGCGCGCGCAGATCGAAAGCGTGCTGGAGAAAATCCGCGCCGGCGGCTGACCCGCGCCGGCCAACCGAACCGACGGCATCCGCAGCGCGTGCAGGCCGAACCCGCACGCACTGCGCACTGGCGTCCTAGTGCTCCAGCGCGGCGTGCTGCAGGCGGAAAGCCAGCGGCCGCTCGTCCTGCGAACCGCCGTCGGCAGAAGGAATCCAGGTGCGATCCGCCCGGATCGACAACATCACTTCGGTGTCGCCGCGATGCTCGAACGCCAGCTCGACCGGCGTCGACACACCCGGCCGCAGTGCCTGCGTCCAGCGCTGCCCGTCCAGTTCGATGTGCACCTGCTGCGCGTTGCCCAGTTGCGGTGGCGACCAGAGTTCCAGCTTCAGCCGCCGCGTCGGTCGCGTCGGCACGAAGCGGCAACGGAGCGCATCGGTCGCCCAGCCGTCCTCCCACAAACCTTCCGGTGCCGCGGCCTGCGTCGCATACCCCTGCAGCGGCAGCCGCCGCGACGCGCGCGCCTCATCCAGCGCCTGCTCGAGTCGCTGGATCTGCGCACCGAAGTGCTTTTCGCGGTCGTACAAGTAACGCAACTGCGTGCGCAGGCGGGTAAAGCGCTGGCGCACGTCGCGGCAATCGTCTTCGTCCAGCACATGCCCGGGACACAGGCGCTCGGGCATGGCATCGGGCACATAGACCGTTGCGTGCGGTGGTGCCGTTTCCGCCGGTGGGCGCTCGCGCGTGTAGAGGTAGATCGCGAACGACTTGCGTGACAGCTGCTGCCGGTCGGCCGGCAGGCGGATGGCGCGGAATCCGTGCCACGAGCTTTCGGTGGTCTCGAAGATCGCGCAGGAATTGAACAGCGGCGGAATGCCCACCACCTCGTTGCGCGCCGGATTCCACGGATCGGAATGCAGCTCCAGCGCACCGCCCCAGTCCTCGTGCCACTCCGGGTTGAGATAGACGATCAGGTTCAGCCGGCGATGCCACTGGGTGCGCGGGTGGTAGTTGAAGTCGATGTGGGCATCCAGACCCTGCCCTTCGCGGTTCTCGTGCGTGCCGCCGCCGATGTAGTCCGGGTCGTACAGAAGATCGGGGATGCCGGTCACGCGCGAAACGAAGCCGAGGAACTGCGGTGTCTGCAGGAAGGCATCCAGCTCGCGGTAGGCCGATGAAACCTCGCGCACGTCCATGCGCACGGCCTTGCCGCCGACCTCGCCCATTTCGTTCAGTGCGTGGCGCTCCTCGAAACGCGGAAAGTCGGCGAGCAGGCGTTCGCACAGGTCGCGGCGCAGGAAATCGTCAATGACGACATGGCGGAACGGACGCGCGTCGGCGAATGCCTGTGCCAGCGCGTCCTTGCGTTCAAGAGCAGAGGTATTGATCAACACACGACCCTCATCGTTCGAAAATTTGTCCTGGAAAAACGCATTGTCATGCGCCTGCCGTCGAACGCCGCGCATGTCCGGCGCCTGCGTTCGACGATCCGGGCGCAAAGGATCATCGATGCGTGATCGCCGCCCCCGGC
>JASLGB010000421.1 GCA_030150315.1 Dokdonella sp.
CGCGCCCGCGCCTTCATCCGCCTGGCCGAGAACCGTCTCGATGAAGCGCTCGCCGACTATCACCAGTCTGTGCACCACTATCGCGAGGCGGGCGCGAGCAGCGATGCCTACATCGCCCGACTGGAGCCGCTGCGCAAGCAACTGAACCTGCCTTAATCGAATCGCCCTCCTGCACCGGTCTGCCCCACCAACGGATAGCCCGGAAATCCGATGTCGATGACATATCACTTGGCCACCGTATCCGTGCACGCGACTTTCCACTCCATGACGAATCAGGACGACGATCGGATCGAAGGGCGCTGCAACGCTGGGGCGAAGGCGACCTCGTCGCGCTTGATCGCCTGCTGCCATTGGTCTATGCCGATTTGCGCCGGATCGCCGCCAGCCTGCTGCGGGCAACGCCCGGCCATACCACGTTGCAGACCACGGCTCTCGTGCACGACATGCTGATGCGCCTGATCGGGAAGTCTCCCGCCATGTTCGAAAGCTCCGCGCACCTCTTGAACACCTCCGCGCGCATGATGCGCCAGGTGCCTGTGGATCGGTCACGCAGGGCCGATTCGGAAAAGCGCGGCGGACGCTGGTTGCGCGACGACTTTGCCGAAGCACTGGAATTGCCGACCCCCGACGGCACCCATCTGGCCCAGCTGGATGCGGCGCTGAACGAGCTGGAGGCCACGCACGAACGCATGGCGCGCGCAGTCGAGCTTCGATATTTCGTCGGGCTCGAGGTCGCCGAAATCGCCGCCACGCTTGGCATCACCTCGCGAACCGCTCACCGCGACTGGATTGCCGCCCGCGAATGGCTGAAGGAACGCCTGGACCAACCGGCCTGACCCGCGACGCTCCCACGCCTACGCCGTAGCCCCTCTGAGAGACGCAGCAGCGGGCGTTGCTCCGGCACCGCTTTCCCGGCAGCGACCGCCGGAAAAGTCGGCCCCTCATCGGGGGAAGCATCGATGGGGGAACACGAACGCTAGGTCTTGAAGATCCTGCACGACGCGCCGGATCTGGAAGCCGGCCGGCGACAAGGATTCCTCTCGCACCAGTGCGGCAACGACCTTGCCCCGACAGCGCGGGGCTGACTCCCTGCCGGTGGCGTCAATCAGGTCGAGCCGGATGGCAGGCCGCCGGTAGATCCGAAAAACCGGGCCGAAGGCGATTGCTGAGCCGCTGGCGCTGTGCCACCTCGAGTGCCCTGCACATCTGCGCCGCCGCCGACTCGGGCCGGAAAATCTTCCAATTCGCAAGACTGCAAAGGCGACTGCCGCAGCTTGGCGGAGAATGCCGCGCACGCTACCTTTCGATGCATGCCCGATTCCGGAAGCAACAGCCTCAACCACCTTCTGCAGCGTTGGAGCGACGGTGACCCGCTCGCTCTCGATCGCCTGCTGCCTCTCGTCTATGCGGACTTGCGCCGCATCGCCGCCAACCTGCTGCGCTCGACGCCCGGCCACGCGACGCTGCAGACCACGGCCCTGGTCAACGAAGTGTTGCTGCGCCTGCTCGGGCGCACCCCAGCGACGTTCGAGAGCGGGCCCCACCTGCTCAATGCATCGGCGCGCATGATGCGCCAGATCCTGGTGGACCGGGCGCGCAAGGCCGCCACCGACAAGCGTGGCGGCCAGTGGCAACGCGACGAATTCACCGAAGCCCTGGCGCTGCCGATCCCCGATGGCACGGATCTGGAGGCACTGGACCAAGCCTTGAACGAGCTGGAGGGCGCGCACGAACGCATGGCGCGGGTGGTCGAGCTGCGCTGGTTCATCGGCCTTGGCGCGACCGAGATCGCCGCGACGCTTGGCGTGACCGAACGCACGGCGCGACGCGACTGGGCAGCCGCGCGCGAATGGCTGCGCCAGCGCCTGGATTAGGCGCCCCGAACGAGTCGGCTGGCCGGCTCGGATGTCGCCGATGCCAAGCTTTTGCGGCGTCCCGCAATCCGGCAAAGTGAAGATCCGGACCGCCGACGCAATTCGCCGCCGACGGACGCGATATCGGCGGAGGGCACCGTGAACGCACGCGACCAGCTGGTTCTGGAAATATTCCGCGAAGCGCTGGATACCTCGCCCGGCAAGCGCGACAGCTTCATCTCGCAGCGCTGCGGTGATGACGCCGAATTAGTCCAGCGCGTCACCGCGTTGCTGCAACGTGTCGAGCAGCAGGAAGATCCGGAAAATCTGCTTGCTGCCGCAGCGCCTTCGGCCGATCCCCTGCTCGGCACCTTCCTCGGACCGTTCCGCATCGTCGAAGGCGTCGGCCGCGGCGGCATGGGCGTGGTCTACCGCCGCCGCCGCGAAGGCAGCGACCTCACCCAGGATGTCGCGCTCAAGCTGATCCGACGCGGCTTCGACTTCGACGACATCCGTGCGCGCTTCCTGCGCGAGCGGCGCATTCTCGCCCGGCTCGATCACCCCAAGCTGGCGCGCCTCATCGACGGCGGTGTCACGGCCGACGGGCGCCCGTGGTTCGCGCTCGAATTCGTGCGCGGTCAATCGATCACGCACTGGTGCGACGAGCGCAATCTCGGCGTGCGCGCTCGCGTGCGGCTGTTCCTCGATGTCTGCGCCGCGGTGCAGTACGCGCATGCGCAACTCGTGGTGCACCGGGATCTGAAGCCCGGCAACATCCTGGTCGACGGCGACGGCCAGGTACGTCTGCTCGATTTCGGCATCGCGCGCCTGCTCGGCA
>JASLGB010000424.1 GCA_030150315.1 Dokdonella sp.
AAGCAGTTCGGGAATGGTGGCAAACGACATGTCTTCAGCCTGTTGTTCTGGATGTCTGACCCGCTTCGGCGGGAGGTTTCGGGCGGCGCGCGATGAGTGATGAGTGATGAGTGCCGCGCAGGCGCGGCGGCGCTGTCAGCGCGATTCGGTCGGTACGGCCGCCAGGCGTTCGGCGTAGCGCGCCATCAGGTCGACTTCGATGTTGACCGCATCGCCGACCTTGCGCGCAGCGAAGGTGGTCGCGCCGAGCGTGTGCGGAATCAGGGTGACGCCGAAGCGATCGCCATCGACCGCGTTCACGGTGAGACTGGTGCCGTCGACGCAGATCGAGCCCTTCACCGCGATGTAGCGCATCAGTGCTGCCGGCACGCGAAAACTCCAGCGCTGCGATCCGCCATCGTCCTCGACATTGGCCACCGCGCCGACTCCGTCGACATGGCCGGTGACCAGATGACCGCCGAGGCGATCGGCCAGCCGCAAGGCCTTTTCGAGGTTCAGCGCATCGCCGACCGCCAGTGTGCCCAGCGTGGTCAGGCGCAGGGTTTCGGCCGACACATCGGCCGTCCAGCGCGTGCCGTCGATGGCGACAACGGTAAGACAGGTACCGGCGACCGCGATGCTGTCGCCCAGTGCGACATCGCCAAGGTGCAGCGCACCTGCATCGATGACGAGCCGCGCGTCGGCGCCGCGCGTTTCGCGTGCGGCAAGGTGGCCAACGGCCTGGATGATTCCGGTGAACATCAACGCTTCCTGTCAGGATCCGGGGGAACTCACGACGCCGACCGCAGCAGCAGGCGCCAGTCGTCGCCGACCTGGCCTTGCTCGCGCACGCGCAAGCGCCAGCGCTCGGCCATCGTGGCAAGCGGCGGCAGCGCCAGCAGCGGTCGCGCCGCGTCACCGAGCAGCAACGGCGCCACATACAGCAGCAACTCGTCGACCAGGTCCTGCGCAAACAGCGCGCCACACAATACGGGGCCGGCCTCGACCTGCACTTCGTTGGCGCCACGCCGTCCAAGCTCGGCCAGCACCTGCGCCAGATCGAGGCCGTCGACGCGGGTTTCAACCGCCACGCATTCCACGCGCGCGAAACCGGCATGCGCTGGCCGCGCACCCGGGGCATGGAACAGCAGCGTCGGCACGCTGCCGTCGAGCACCTGCGCGGCTTCGGGCGTGCGCAACTGGCGATCGAGCACGACGCGCCACGGCGGCGTGAACTCGACCGCGCCTGCAGCAGTGACCAGCGCAGGCGGACACGCATCGTTTCGCGCCTCTGCGCGCGGCGCGTCGGCGTTCGCGGGCACGGCACTTTCCGCCGCGACGTCGAGCGCCTCCTGCAGACGCACGTTCAGGCGCGGATCGTCGGCCAGCACGGTGCCGCTGCCGGTCAGGATCACCGAGCTGCGCGCACGCCAGCGCTGGACATCCGCACGGGCGGCCGCGCCGGTAATCCATTTCGATTCGCCATTCGCCAGCGCCGTGCGGCCGTCCAGACTCATCGCCAGCTTCACGCGCAGCCACGGTCGAGCGCGCTCGATGCGCGCGAAGAATCCGCGATTCAGTTCTCGTGCGGCTTCGCGCAGCAGGCCGGTTTCGACCACGATGCCGGCGGCGCGCAGGCGTTCGACCGCTCCGCCGGCGCTCTGGAATGCATCCTCGCTCGCGATCACCACGCGCGCGATGCCGGCGGCGATCAGCGCGTCCGCACACGGCGGCGTTCGGCCGTGCAGGCCACACGGCTCCAGCGTGACGTAGGCGGTCGCGCCGCGTGCGCGCTCACCGGCTTCGCGCAAGGCGAACACTTCCGCATGCGCTCCGCCGGCACGCTGGTGCCAGCCCTCGCCGACGACCTCGCCATCGCGCGCGATGACGCAGCCGACGCGCGGATTGGGCTGCGTGGTGTACAGGCCGCGCTCGGCCAGGCGCAGGGCGCGGGCCATGTGGGCGTGGTCATTCGCGGAGAAGAAAACCATTTCCGATACCGCGCCTCAGCGCTTGCGGCTCTTGTCGCTGACCGAGGCAAGGTCGCCGAGCAAGGGCATCTGCAGGCCCTCGATCGACGGCAGATCGCGCTCAAGGCGTTCGATTTCCTCGCGGAACGCCTGCACGTCCTCGAAGCTGCGATAGACCGAGGCGAAGCGCACGAAGGCGACCTGATCGAGCTTCTTCAGCGTGCGCATGACCAGTTCGCCGATCTGCCGCGACGGCACTTCGCGCTCGCCGCTCTTGCGCAAGGTGTCGATGACCGCGCGCACGGCGGCATCGAGTGCATCGCTCGGCACCGGGCGCTTGTGCAATGCGAGATCAAAGCTGGTGCGCAGCTTGCGCTCGTCGAATGCCTCACGCCTGCCGTCGCTCTTGATTACCGCCGGCAACTTGATTTCGGCGGTTTCATACGTGTTGAACCGCTCGCCGCAGTGTTCGCATTCCCGCCGGCGGCGGATCGTGGCGCCGTCATCGGACACGCGCGAGTCGATCACGCGGGTGTCTTCGTGCTGGCAGAAGGGGCAGTGCATCAAGCCGCCGGAAGCCGCGGTCGACTAGCGGAAGCCACCGGACGGCGGCAACGCGCGAAGACCCGGGCGCTGGGTCCCGGGTCTTCGCTCAGCAGGCGCGTGGCCTCAGCCATACACCGGGTACTTGCGGCACTGTGCGGTCACCTTCTCGCGCACCGCCTCGATCACGCTGGCATCGTTCGGCGCGTCAAGCACATCGGCGATCCAGTTGGCCAGCTCGACGCAGTCCTGCTCGCCATAGCCGCGCGTGGTCACGGCCGGCGTGCCGATGCGCAGGCCGGAGGTCACGAACGGCTTGGCCGGGTCGTTCGGCACGGCGTTCTTGTTGACCGTGATGTGCGCCTTGCCTAGCGCGGCCTCGGCGGCCTTGCCGGTCACGCTCTTGCCGATCAGGTCGATCAGCATCAGATGGTTCTCGGTACCGCCGGAAACGATCTTGTAGCCGCGCGAAATCAGCGTCTTGGCCATCGCCTGCGCGTTCTTCACGACCTGTGCCTGATAGGTCTTGAACGACGGATCCAGCGCTTCCTTGAACGCAACCGCCTTGGCCGCGATCACGTGCATCAGCGGGCCGCCCTGCAGCGCCGGGAACACGATCGACTGCAGCTTCTTGACCAGGTCGTCGCTGGCACCCTTTGCCACCACGATGCCGCCCCGCGGACCGCGCAGGGTCTTGTGCGTGGTCGAGGTCACGACATGAGCGTGCGGCACCGGGTTCGGATACACGCCGGCGGCGATCAGTCCGGCGACATGGGCCATGTCGACGAAGAAATAGGCACCGACCGAGTCGGCGATCTGGCGCATGCGCGCCCAGTCGACGACCTGCGAGTAGGCGCTGAAGCCGGCAACCAGCATCTTGGGCTTGTGCTCGGTGGCAAGGCGATGCACTTCGTCGTAGTCGATCATGCCGTTGTCGTCGACGCCATACTGCACCGCGTTGAAGACCTTGCCGGACAGGTTCACCTTGGCGCCATGCGTCAGGTGACCACCGTGGGCAAGGCTCATGCCCAGGATGGTGTCGCCAGGCTGCAGCAGCGCGAAATAGACGGCCTGGTTGGCCTGCGAGCCGGAGTGCGGCTGCACGTTGGCGTAGTCGGCGCCGAACAGCTGCTTCACGCGCTCGATCGCCAGCGTCTCGGCCACGTCGACATACTCGCAACCGCCGTAATAGCGCTTGCCCGGATAGCCTTCCGCGTACTTGTTGGTCAGGACGCTGCCCTGCGCCTCGAGCACGCGCGGACTGGCGTAGTTCTCGGACGCGATCAATTCGACGTGGTCTTCCTGGCGGCGCGTCTCCTCGGCGATGGCCTTGGCCAGTTCAGGGTCGAAACCTTCGATGCGCGAATCCTGGGGGAACATGACGGAACCTGTACCAAAGAG
>JASLGB010000433.1 GCA_030150315.1 Dokdonella sp.
GCCGCAGCGGCAGCCGCTGCGACAGGCGTTCCGTTTCATGGACGAGATCGCGGTGGCGCTGCAGCCGCAGGATCGCGTGCACACCTACGCCGGTTTCGTGATCGCCGATGTCCCGGCTTGAGGCGTTGCGCAACGAAGTCGCCGTGCTGGCAAGGCTGGCGCGCGGCATGCCGCGCGCGGCCTCGCATGCCGACGCGCTCGGCGCGTTCTATGCACCGCAGTCGGAGCATTACGACCGCTTCCGCGAGCGCCTGCTGGCCGGCCGCGCCGACCTGATCGGGCGCCTGCCGCTGCCGCAGCGCGCCCATGTCGTCGAACTTGGCGGCGGCACCGGGCGCAATGCGGAGTTCTTCGGCGAGCGGCTGGCAAGGGTCGAACGCTACGAAGTCGTCGACTTGTGCCGGCCCTTGCTGGCGCGGGCGCGCGAACGTGCCCGCCAGCTGCCGTGCCTGCACGCGGTGGAGGCGGACGCGACGACGTATCGGCCGACGCAGCCGGCCGACTGCGTGATCGTGTCTTACGCGCTGACGATGATTCCCGACTGGCGCGCGGCGATCGCCAACGCGGTCGCGATGCTGAAGCCGGGCGGCGTGCTCGGCGTGGTGGACTTCCATGTGTCCGAAGCGCGCCCGACCGCGCCGGGCGCCGCACGCCATGGCCGCTTCGCGCGCGCATTCTGGCCGCGCTGGTTCGCGCACGATGGCGTGCGTCTGGACGCGGGCCATCTGCCGACGCTGCGCCGCGCGTTGCCGCAGCACGAAGTCATCGAGGCGCACGCGCCGGTGCCGTACCTGCCGCTGGCGCGGGTGCCGTACTACCGCTTCGTGGGCAGCAGGCCGCGTGATCGCGCGGCGCCGATCCCGGAGCGCTGAGCGGCGCTCAGGCGCTGGTCGCGTCCAGCGTCGAGAGATCGTCCGCCGACAACACCAGTCGCGTCGCCGCGGCCAGCTCGCGCATCTGCGCCACGCTGGTGGCGCTGGCGATCGGCGCGCTGATGCCGGGCTGCGCCATCAGCCAGGCGAGCGCGATCTGCGCCGTCGTCGCGGCATGGCGCGAGGCGACGTCGTCGAGCGCCGCCAGCACACCGAGTCCGCGTGCATCGAGATATTTCTTCACTGCGTCGCCACGCGCCGCGCTCTTGCCGAGGTCGGCTTCGCTGCGGTACTTGCCGCTGAGGAAGCCGCTGGCCAGCGCGTAGTAGGGAACGACGCCAAGGCCTTCCCGCTGCACCAGCGGGGCCAGTGTGGCCTCGTAGTCGCGGCGCGCGACGAGGTTGTATTCCGGCTGCACCACCTCGTAGCGCGGCAGGCCGTGTTGCGCGCTGAGCGCGAGGGCTTCGGCGAGCCGCGGCGCACTGTAGTTGGAGGCGCCGATCGCGCGCACCTTGCCTTGCTCGATCAGGCGCGCGAAGGCGCCGAGAGTATCGTGCAGCGGCACGGAAGGATCGTCTTCGTGCGAGAAGTAGAGGTCGATCGTGTCGACGCGGAGGCGGCGCAGCGAATCCTCCGCCGCCGCCTGGATATTGGCTGGCGCCAGCCCCTTGCGCGGCACCCACTTGGCGACCTTGGTGGCGATCAGCACGTCGTCGCGGCGGCCGCGGCGCGCGAGCCAGCGGCCGAGGATCGTCTCCGATTCGCCGCCCTGGTTGCCCGGCACCCAGGCGGGGTACACGTCGGCGGTGTCGATGAGGTTCAGGCCTTCGTCGACGAAGGCGTCGAGCACGGCGAACGATGCCGCTTCGTCGAGGCTCCAGCCAAACACGTTGCCGCCGAAGGCGAGCGGCTGCGCCTGCAGGCCGGAGCGGCCGAGTTCGCGAGGATTCATGGGGTGATTCCGTCAGAGGGGATCACCCAGATGCGGCCGCTGCGGCGGGAATTCCAGATCGGCGCGGCCCCCGGGCCGGATGCGGCCGAGGTCGCCGGGCAGGTATCAGCGGGCAGGTATCAGGACAGCTCGCTGGGACGCTTGGCGCCGGCGAAGCGCTTGGCCCAGTAGGTTTCGCTGAGGGCGCTGACGCTGACGCTTTTGCCGCTGGACGGCGCGTGGATGAAGCGTCCTTCGCCGAGATAAATGCCGACGTGGGAAATGTGCTTGCCCTTGATGCGGAAGAACACGAGGTCACCGACCCTCGTGTCCGCGCGGGCGACCTTGGTGCCGACCTGGAACTGGCTGGCGGAATTTCCGGGCAGGTCCTTGCCGACGGTGTGGCGGAAGACGTAACGCACGAAGCCGCTGCAATCGAATCCGGTTTCCGGCGCCTTGCCGCCGCGGCGGTAGCGGATGTCGCGCAGGTTCATCGCGAAATCGGCAAGCAGGTGGCGCAGGCGGCCGGTCTTCGGCTCGGGCGGCACTGCCGCAGTGGCGAGTGGTGCGGCCGCGCTCGCCGGAACCATCGATGCCGTGAGCGGCGTTGCGGCGGCAGCTGGTGCCGGAACCATCGGAAGAAAGGCCAGCGGATCGGCGCGGTTCGACTCCCAGTTGTCGAGCGCGGAATCGGTCATCGGACTGGCTGCGGCACAGTGGCTGGCGCCCAAGAGAATCGCAAGCAAAAACAGGGGATTCATCCGGCGGATGCGCATAAGTCGAGTTCCCGATACGGCTGTGTGATCAAGTCGCCAGCCGTACCGGCGACCGCAAGGGATGGCGAACTTAGCAAAGCGTCCGGGGCGAGTTGTTTATGCGTCGTTAACCAAACCGGCGGGTTCTGGAATGGGTTTTCGGGCGCTTTCGC
>JASLGB010000020.1 GCA_030150315.1 Dokdonella sp.
GGCGTAGCGCGCCGATTCCTGCGGTTCGCGCGTGTACGCCGGTGCCGTGGCGCGTGCGCTGGCGACCGCAAAGAAGCGCATCGCGATGACCGGCACCTTGACCGCGCTGGTGATCGTGCTGACCTTCGGCGCGATCACGGCGGTGCTGTGGGCCGGTGCGCAGGCCGTCATCGGCGGCACCATGGCGGCCGGCGTGCTGAGCCAGTTCGTCCTGTACGCGGTGCTGGTGGCCGGATCGGTCGGTGCCCTGACCGAAGTCTGGGGCGAAGTCCTGCGCGCCGCCGGGGCGCTTGGCCGCATCGGCGAACTGCTGGACACCGTTCCGGCGATCCGCTCGCCCGCCCAGCCGAAGTCGCTGCCGCAGCCCGTGCGCGGTGCGATCCGCTTCGACGGCGTGGAATTCCGCTATCCGTCGCGGCCCGACCGCGCCGCGCTGCACGATTTCGCGCTCGAGGTCGAACCGGGCCAGACCATCGCCCTGGTCGGGCCATCCGGCGCCGGCAAGAGCACCGTGTTCCAGCTGCTGCAGCGCTTCCACGAGCCGCAGCACGGACGCATCACGCTTGACGGTTGCGAGCTGGCTTCGCTGGCCCTGCCCGACCTGCGCGGCGCGTTCGCGCTGGTGCCGCAAGATCCGGTGCTGTTTGGCGCCAGCGCGGCGGACAACATCGGCTTCGGGCGCGCCGGAGCGAACATGGACGAGATCGTCGCGGCCGCACGCGCCGCCGAAGCGCACGATTTCCTCGACGCCCTGCCCGAGAAATACGACACCTATCTTGGCGAGCGCGGCGTGCGCCTGTCTGGCGGACAGCAGCAGCGCGTCGCGATCGCGCGCGCCCTGCTGCGCGACGCGCCGGTGCTGCTGCTCGACGAGGCCACCTCCAGCCTCGACGCGCAATCGGAACATCTGGTGCAGCAGGCGCTGGAGCGCCTGATGCGCGGCCGCACCACGCTGGTCATCGCGCATCGCCTGGCCACGGTGAAGCGCGCCGATCGCATCATCGTGATGGACGCCGGTCGCATCGTCGCGCAGGGCACGCACGCCGAGCTGGTGCGCGAGGATGGCCTCTACGCCGAGCTGGCGCGCCTGCAGTTCGCGGCGTAGCCATTCGGCCGCGGGACGCCTGCGACGCAAGGATTTCCAATCCGGCGCTGCGGCAACCTCCCCGGCGCGTGAGCCGCAGGCAAGCCAAATGCCGCATTCCACTGCCGAAGCGTGATTGATGCTTCGAGAGGGGCGCCACGCCCCCGCACAGGAGGAAGGCAATGCTTATCTGGGGTTCCGGTTCGGATACGGTCACGGCGGGTTCGGCGGGCACGCGGATGTGCCCGATCTGCGGCTCGTCGCAGCCGTTCGAGCTGCACATCAACTACCGCTACTTTCATGTCTGGCATCTGCTGTCGTGGGTGACCCGACGCAGCTACTCGGCCAACTGCACGCGCTGCGGCAACGGCAGCGAGGTGCCGGCCGTCGAAGCCAAGCGCCAGATCGACAAGGATCCGGTGCCGCTCCTGCGCCGGCGCGGCTGGCTGATTCCGGTTTTCGCCCTGGCAGTCGCGCTGCCTGCGGGGGCCTACTTCGACAACCAGCACCAGCAGGAGGTGGCCGCCCTCATCGCTGCGCCGTTGCCGGGCGACCTTTACACCGTCGACCTGTCCAGGATCGAGGATTCCGGCTTCGAGCGCTCGCCTTCCTGGGGCGTGCTGAAACTGGTGGGCAAGGAGCAAGGCACCGGCATCTTCGTCACCTCGAAGTACGCCTACGACCGCAAGTCGGATCTGCGTCGCGACCTGCGCAAGGGCAAGTTCAGGGATGCATCCAACCTTGATTCCGACGACGAGCTGGAGATCGACCTGAAGCAGTTGAATGCGCTGCGTGACGCCGGAACGCTCATCAACGCCACCCGGGAGTGAGACATCGGCGGCTGCGTGAGGCAGCCGGCGCGTGAGTCCGGTCCACGCAAAGGAAGAACCCCGCCGAGGGCGGGGTTCCTTTCTCACTGCTGCTGCGCATCCTGCTTGAGTGGCTGGACGCCGGAGGCCTGCTGGCCTTTCGGTCCCTGCACGATCTCGAAATTGACGCGCTGCCCTTGCTGCAGCGATCGGAATCCTTGCGAGTTGATGGCCGAGTAGTGGACGAATACGTCTTCCCCGCCGTTTTCGGGCGCGATGAAGCCGAATCCCTTGGCATCGTTGAACCACTTCACTGTACCGGTAAGCATCGTCGGTGACGCCTCTTGCTTGTGGATTGGCGTGCAGCGGGCGGCCCCGGTCGAGCGTGTGCGGGCCTCCCAGACCGCACACGGAAATATAACTATCGTCCGTGCGCCCAATGCAAGCGGCACGGCGTCGTGGCGTGACCGGCGTCTCCCCGTCAGCCCGCGAGCAAGGCAGAAACCAGCGGCGCAACCTGTTTCGTCGCCGCTTCGAGATTGGCAAAAATCTCGGGCAGGCTGATTTCTTCCTCGTCGCCGCAGCCGGCCGCCCAATTCGCGACCAGCGCGACGCAGGCGTATTCGAGGTCCAGCTCGCGGGCGAGCACGGCTTCCGGCATGCCGGTCATGCCGACGAGGTCGCAACCGTCGCGACGCAGGCGCGCGATTTCCGCGCGTGTTTCCAGCCTCGGCCCCTGCGTGGCGCCATAGCAGCCGCCGTCCACCACGGCGATCCCGGCGCGATCCGCCGCGGCCAGCAGGCGCGTGCGCAGCGCCGCCGTGTACGGCTCGCTGAAATCGATGTGCCGCACTTCTGCGCCGGCCACATCGCAGAAGCTGGTCAGCCGGTCGCTGGTGTAGTCGATGATCTGGTCGGGAATCGCCACGACGCGCGGCCCCATGTCGTCGCGGATGCCACCGACGGCGTTGACACCGACCACGCGGCGCACGCCCAGGTGGTGCAGCGCCCACACATTCGCGCGGAAGTTCACGCGGTGCGGCGGAATCGTGTGGCCTTCGCCATGGCGCGCGAGAAAAGCGATGCGATGCGTTCCGACGCGACCGACAACCACCGCATCCGACGGCGGTCCGTACGGTGTGTCGACCGCAAGGCGCTCGACGCTTTCGAGGCCGGGAAACCGGTAGAGGCCGGTGCCGCCGATCAGGGCCAGTTCGATACTCATGTCTGTCTCCGCTCTGGTTTCTTGGCCGGTCCGCTGCGGGCTGACGGGCGCACGCTGGCCGAGGGTTTGTTGCGCATCCGTCGCGCCGCACGTGCAGCGACGAGATCGGCGAAAGCCGTCGACCGCACTGCCGGTCGACCGTGTACTTATTCGGCGGTCGCGTAGATCGCCGGCAGGTTGCGTCCCTGCTCGCTGAAGTCCATGCCGTAGCCGAACACATAGCGATCGGGCACTTCCACGCCGATGAAGTCGGCGCTCATGCCGGGCACGCAGCGATCGTGGCGCTTCTCGCACAGCACCGCGATCAGCACGCGCGCGGCGCCTTCGGCGAGGCAGAAATCGCGGATCGCCTTCAGCGTGTGGCCCTCGTCGAGGATGTCGTCGACCAGCAGCACGGTCTGGCCGGCCAGTGGCGTCGACGGCCGCTTGCGCCAGTCCAGCTCGCCGCCGCTGTTCGCACCGCGATAGCGCGTGGCGTGGACGTAGTCGAAGCGCAGCGGCGAACGGATGCAGGTCGAGAGCTGGCCGGCGAAGGGCAGCGCGCCCTGCATCACGGTCATGAAAATGGCCGGCTGCAGATCCAGCGCGCGGTCGATTTCCTCGCCGAGGCGAACGATGGCGGCCTTCAGTTCGGGCTCGTCGTGCAGGATTTCGGCGCTGGCAAGCGCCGTGGAGAACTCGTTCATGTCGATTCCGTCGGTGTGTCGAGTGCTGTCATGTTGGCGATGAAGGCGTGGCGCTGCGGATTGTCGATCATCGACGCCCACGTCTGCGCGACCATGCCTTGCAGCACGGCGAGGCGTTCCGGCGCGCAGGGGCGAATTGTCGAACTGGCGGCGATCGCCTCGTCCACCAGCGCCGGAGCACAGGCGAGCACGAGGTCGCAGCCGGCAGCCAGATGCGCGTCGATGCGCGCGCCGACGCTGCCGATGGTTTCCGCGCCGGCCATGCCGATGTCGTCGCCGACGACCACACCGCGGAACTCCAGTTCGCCGCGCAGGATGTCCTGGATCCAGACGCGCGAATAGCCGGCCGGCATCGCATCGACCGCCGGATAGGTGACATGCGCCATCATCACCGCCTCCGCTCCGGCGGCGATGCCGTCGGCGAACGGAATCAGGTCGGTCGCGCGCAGCTCGTCCAGCGGACGCGGATCGATCACGGCATCGAAGTGCGTGTCTTCCATGACCGAGCCGTGCCCCGGAAAATGCTTCAGCGTCGCCGCCATGCCGCCGAGGCGCATGCCGCGCAGAGACGCCTGGATCAGCTCGGACACGACCTGTGGATCGGCATCGAAGGCGCGCGTGCCGATCGCCAGATTGCCGCGCGCAAGATCGGCCACTGGCGCAAAACTGAGATCGACGCCGATCGCACGCATCTCGCTGGCCATCAGCCAGGCGTGCTCCTCCGCGCGCGCGATCGCGGCCAGGCGGTCGCGCGCGTAGAACTCGCCAATGCGGCGCAATGGCGGCAGGCGCGTGAACCCCTCGCGAAAGCGCTGCACCGTCCCGCCTTCCTGGTCGACGCACACCAGGAACGGCTCGGCGCGCTCGTTGCGGATGTCGTCGATCAGCGCGGTGACCTGTTCGCGGCTCTCGAAGTTGCGCGTGAACAGGATCACGCCACTGACCTGCGGCACAGCGAGGCGCGCGCGATCTTCGGCGGTCAGGGTCGAGCCGGAAATTCCGATGATGAGCATGGTCAGGCGTCCTGCGGCGCGTCGTCGCCGCGCCGCTCGGCGTCGTTCCAGCGGCAGTACGGCCGCGCGGAAAGATTCAGATTGTAGTAGCGCACCAGATCGCTGACTTCACGACCGAGCCACGAAGGCCGCGGGTATGGCGCATCGACGCGATCCAGTTCGAGCTCCGCAACGACGAGCCCGGAGTTGTCGCCGCCGAACTCGTCGATCTCGAACACATGGCCCTCGACCTCGACGTAGTGGCGCACCTTCTCGACCACGTCGGCGTCCAGCGTATCGAGCTGGCGCCGCGCATCGGCGACCGGAATGGCGTACTCGTACTCGTCGCGCTGCACGCCGGCCTGCGCGGACTTGATGTTGAGCCAGGCCTGTTCGCCCGCGATGCGCACACGCACCGAGCAGCGTGCCGCCGGAGGTCCGGCCAGATAGCCCTGCACCATCGCCTCGCTGCGCGAGACCGCGCCACGCCAGCTGTCGTCGAGCAGCAGGAATTTCCGTTCGATCTCGATGCCCATCGTCAACGCTCGAACAGCGCAATCGATTCGACATGCGCCGTATGCGGAAACATGTCCATGACCCCGGCCGCTTCGAGCCGGAAGCCGTGTTTTTCCACCAGGATGCCGGCGTCGCGCGCCAGCGAGCCGGGGTGGCAGGACACGTACACGACGCGGTCGGTGCCCTTGCGAGGCAGGTATTCGAGCACGGCGGCGGCACCGGATCGCGGTGGATCGAGCAGCAGCTTGTCGTAGTGGCGCGTCGCCCACGGTGCGGCGCGGTGATCCTCGAACAGGTCGGCGGCGAAGAACTCCGCATTGCCGATGCCGTTGCGCTCGGCATTGGCCAGCGAGCGCGCGACCAGTGCGGCCTCGCCTTCGACACCGACGACGGAACCCGCATCGCGCGCCATCGGCAGCGTGAAATTGCCGAGTCCGCAGAACAGGTCGAGGATCGCGTCCTGCGGCTGCGGGTCGAGCAGGTCCATCGCCCGCGCGATCATGCGCTGGTTCATGCCGGCATTGACCTGGATGAAATCCAGCGGACGGAACGCGATGTCGATATCGAACTGCGGGATGCGGAACGACAGCGGCACCGCGTCCGGCCACAGCGGCGTGACGCTGTCCGGGCCGCCCGGCTGCAGCAGGATCGCGATCGAATGCGCCTGGCCGAACGCGATCAGGGCGGCGCGATCGGACTCGCCCAGCGGCTGCAGGTTGCGGAAGGTCAGCGCCACGGTGTCGTCGCCGGCGGCGATTTCGATCTGCGCAATCTGCGCCTTTGCGTCCATCGACCCGACCAGCTCGCCGAGCGCGGCCAGATGCTCGCCGACCTGCGGCAGCAAGGTGTGGCAGACCGATAGGTCGGCGACGAAACGCGGGTTCACTTCGCGGAAACCGACCAGCGCCTTTTCCTTCTTCGGCACCCACTTGACCGAAAGCCGCCCCTTGCGGCGATAGCCCCAGGCTTCGTCGCTGAGCGGGTCGAGCCAGCGCTGCGGCGATACCTTGCCGATGCGCTCGAAGTTTTCGGCCAGCACGTGCTGCTTGGCGGCGATCTGGTCGGCCGGCGCCAGATGCTGCAGCGTGCAGCCGCTGCAGATGTCGAAATGGACGCAGCGCGGCTCGATCCGCAACGGCGAGCGCGTCAGCAGCTCCTCGATGCTGGCCTCGTCGAAGCTGCGGCTGCGTTTGACGTAACGGATGCGCGCGCGCTCGCCCGGCAGGGCGCCGGTGACGAAGACGGTCTTGCCGTCGATGCGCGCAACCCCACGGCCGTCGTGGGTGAGATCGGTGATGTCGACTTCGGGAGTTTGCATGCTGGAAAACGCAGCGCCCGCCAGGCGGCGGGCGCGTGATTGCGCGTAGTGATCTGGAAAGGACGCAGTTTAGCGCCCGTTCGCGTGCCCTGCTCGACCGATCACGCGGAAACGCCCGCGACGGGGCTTACTTCTGCTTCCACTCGCCGCCGGCGTCCTGATAATACCAGCCGGCCTTGGCTTGCTGGATCCATTGCCGCGCGAACGCGGCGCGAATCTGCGATTCCCATTCCGGATGGCCGTTGGCGATGGCGATTTCGCGGTAGACCGCTTGGCGGTCACGGTTCTCGTCGGCAACCGCCGCGTTCAGGGCCGCGCGGGCAGACAACGGCACCGCGGCGGCATCGCGCAGCGCCACCATGCCATCGGCGCTGAAACCGATCGCGCCGCTGGCGAAATGCGACGCCAGCGACGAGGCGAAACGCTGCTGCATGCGTGCCTGGATTGCCTGGATCTGCGGCGTGCGGACGGTAATGTCGGCGCTTTGCGCGTAGGCGCTCGGCACCAGCAGGTCGATCAGCATCGCGCCCGGCGAGCCGCCCGGCATCGGCTGGTCGGTGGCCGCCGGGGGCGGCGTCGGAGTCGGCGCCGCATCGAGCACTTTGTCGACGAACTGCTGCGCAGCCTTTTCGGCCGCCGCTTCCGGGAAGTACACATTGATGGTCACGCATGCCGACAGCAGTGTGAACAGCATTCCGACAAGAAGTTTCTTCATTGCATTGCCCTCTGTGTCCTTTCCGTGCAGCGGCTCATTTCACGACCGGCCCATCACCCTGCATCGATTTCTGCACGCGCCGTACCAGCGTCGGCCAATCGACACGGCGCCGATGGCCGACGACATCCAGGCGCGGGATGCCGGATCCCTCGATGATAGTGTACTGATCGGCGGGCGAATCCCGCGCCACGTCGCCCGCCGGCTGCGGATCGATGCCGCCCATCAGGCAGACCTCGCGCGTCAGCCGGCAGCGCAGGCCGAAGCGCGAGTAGCCGAAGGTATCGAACATCTTCAGCGCCATGGTCTGCAGGTTGGCCGACAAGCCACCGCCGCCGCCCAGCGAGGTGATGTCATCGACCGCCTTGTAGCTCAGCCGGCCGCCGCCCTTGGTGCGCAGCCACGCGTCCAGCGCGACCGGACTCCAGTCGACCAGGCGCAAGCCTTCGATCGAACCGAACAGGCGACCGCTCATGCCACCCAGCGAGAACGCGCTGGTGAACTGCTCCAGATCGAAATTCTGGAAATGGATATCGGCCGCAAGCGACGGCGCGACGCCGAACGGACGCTCCATCTTCAGGCCGCTGACGCCGAGATGGCCGTCGAAGACGTAAAGGTCCAGACCACCGCGCAACTCGATCGTGTCGCCGATCATCACGACCTCGGGTATGCCGCCGGACAGGCTGCCCGGGAACACCGGCCAGCCGAACGCGGCGGAGATCTGTGGCATTTTCAGTCCGACGACGGCGAACGAGCCGGAGTAGCGTTCGCCGCGCGGAGAGCGCGGCAGCAGGCTGAGCTTCTCGAAACGCCACTGGCCGCCGAACACGTCCATCGCGAACGGTTCGCTCAACACGATCGCGCCGCGCTTCGACTCGAAACGGGCCTTGGTGGCTCCGAGCGGAATGCGGAACAGCTCGATCGAACGCCATGCCAGTGTCGTCGGCGCGGTGGTGCCGCGATATTCCCAGCCGATGCCGCCCTCCAGCCCGTCGATGGCGAAGCGTCCGGCGCCGTCGCGGACATCGACGCCGTGCGCGTCGAAGGCGAAGCGCTGGAGTCCTTCCTCGTCGAAATGCAGGGCGCCCGATAGCGATCCGCGGACATCCAGCTGACCGTAGCCTTTCGCCGCCAGCCAGCTTTGCGCGTAGCGGTCGATCGCGGTGTCCAGTTGCGTCTGTTGCAGGTCGATCTGCAAGGCGCGCACGGGATGCGTGTCCGAAGGCGCGATGCCGCCGCGTGCGGCGAAAACCAGCGTGCCGGGATCGTTCCAGCGCAGCTCGTGCAGGATAAGCGTGCCGGCATTCCAGGTCGCATCCAGCCGCGCCTCGACCGGTGTCTGAGGAAACTTCACGTAGAACGCGTCGACCAGCGCTTCGCCCGTCA
>JASLGB010000072.1 GCA_030150315.1 Dokdonella sp.
GGAAACCGTAGTCTCCAAGCCCTTGATCTGCTCGAAGATGCGCTCGAAATAGGATTCCTCATAGCCGTTGGCGAGCATGCCTGCCCTCAGCGCATGGCCTTCGCGCACGCCGGCGAGATGCGCCAGCGCGTTCATTTGCACGATGCGTTGGCGGGGCGGCTGGCCATCGACAATGGCGACCGGCCGTGCCGGGTCATCACCCGATACCTGCAGGGACCAATTCGGAAAGCGGAGACAGGCCCACATGGCGGCTTGGCCGACTGCCCATGCCGTCAGGCACGCAGGTACGCGGAGGTCTCGCCGAAACGGCCCCGACACTTCAGGATTTCTATATCGGTCCCTTGCGCACCGGCGTGGACGCGCAATCGCAGCGCGGCCGGGCTCGGCTGTGCCGCGGCATTCGCGGGACGGAACACGAATCCGGCGGCACTTCCGCTTTCGGCTGCAAGCTGCAGGCGACGCAGCTGCCGATAGTCGGCATTGGGCAGCCAGTTCAGCACGGCGCCGCAGCAACCGGCGCGCAGGCATTGTTCGGCGGTCCAGTGGGCGTTCACGGCTTGCGCGTCGATCTGGACCAGATAGGCCAGATCGATGCCGGCCGCCGCGAGCGCTGGCGCATAGGGAATGTACGGCGGCGCGATCAGCACGACGCGCTGGCGCGCCTGTGTCAGCGCAGCCAACGCCGGCATGACCAGGCTGAGTTCACCGGTGCCGTCCTGGCCGACGAGGATTTCACTGAGCGCCCCGCGCGGCCAGCCACCACCCGGCAACGCGGCATCCAGTTCGGCACATCCGGTGGGCACTGCATCCACCGGGTTCGCCCGGGTGAACCCGCGACGCCAGATCTGCGGATGCTGCAGCACTTCGGCCAGTGCGGCGTCGTGACGACGCGCGCCTGCCGGCAACACTGCAGATGTCGTGGCGGCAGCGTGCGGCTCGACCGCGAAGGTGGCCGATCCGGACGACGCCGTCTCGAAGGAGTCGGAAAGCAGCATGGGTTCGACCTCGATCAGAATTTCGGGAACGCAGTAGCGCGTCGCTGGACATCGCAGCGCAGAAGCCCGACGTACAAACCTTCGATAGCGAAGGTCTGCCGGTCCGGGTCGACTTCGATCGGGGCGAAGTCCGGATTCGCGGGCAGCAGGCGAACGCGGCCACGCCGGCGTTCGAGCTTCTTGACCGTCACCTCGTCGTCGAGCCGGGCAACGACGATGCGGCCGTCATCGGCCTCGACGCTGCGGCGCACCGCGATCAGGTCGCCGTCGAGGATGCCGGCATCGCGCATGCTGAGGCCGACCACGCGCAACAGATAGTCGGCGCGCGACGAAAACAGGTTCGGATCGAGTGCGTAGTGGGCCTCGACGTTCTCGGCGGCAAGGATCGGACTGCCGGCGGCCACCCGCCCGACCAGCGGCAGCGGGATTGCCGCCGATGTCCGCGAGCGCTCGGGCAGACGCAGGCCGCGATGCTGCGGCAAGCGCTCCAGTGCGCCCTTGCGCACGAGCGCCTCGACGTAATCCTGCGCCGAGCTGTGGCTGGACAATCCGAGCGCCTCGGTGATCTCGCGCAGGGTTGGCGCGCAGTCGTGGCGCTCGAGATGGTCGCGGATGCATTCGAGCACGCGACGCTGGTTCGAGGTGAGCCGCAAATCGTTCATGCGCCCAATGTACGTACATTTGTACGGACGCGCAAGTTGCCCGCGGGTTGTGGAACTCAGCCCGGGTTTGCCGGACGCCGCCACACCGCCCACGCCAGTGCAAGCCAGCCGATGATGAAGCAGAGTCCGCCGAGTGGCGTGATGGCGCCGATGGCGCGTGGCGCCCCGAGGGCAAGCGCGCAGAGGCTGCCGCTGAACAGCGCGATGCCGAGAATCCAGGCGCAGGCAGCCAAAATCATCGCGCGCGTCGCCTGCGCGCGTGCGAGCAGACCGACCGCCAGCAAGGCCAGCACATGACGGAACTGGTAGTCGACTCCGGTCTGCCAGATCGCGATCGCCCGGTCATCGAGCGTGGCGCGCAAGGCATGGGCGCCGAAGGCCCCGAGGGCAACGGCAACGGCGCCGAGCAGTGCGGCGCCGGCGAGAATGCGGCGGGAGGCGAGTGTCATGACCGCGATGGTCGCATGCCCCGCCGCCGCCGCGACAGGCGGCGGCAGCGGGTTGCGATCACTTCTTCTTCGCCGGTGCGGCCGCCTTGGCCTCCGCCGGCTTCAACAGGCTTTCCAGCGATTTGTCGAGACTGGCGTACTTGTAGGCCGGCAGCTGGAACGTCCACTGCTCGAACCGCGCGGAGAGCATCGCTACCTCCTTGTGCAGGGCGGCGAGTCGATCCTCGCGATCCTTTGCCGGATCGCTGACCGCGAGCGGCTTGATCGGATCCTGCGTCGCCCCTTCCGGCTGCGCCTCCGGCGAGGCCCGCGCCGACTCTGCCGCGGCGCTCAGGGTTTCGAAATCCGCCTTCGCCGCAGCTTGCGCGGCAGCGATGCCGGCATCGGCCTGCGCCGCATCGAGCGAAGCCTTGAAGCGGGCGAAATACCGCTCGCCGTCCAGCCATGCGGTGACCTCGACGACCACACCATCAAAGGTCTCGTAGCGCGCCTTCAGCGCCTTGCCTTCGGGCGCCTCGCTGCCCGTCGGCGCGATGTCCTCGACATTCAGCCCTGCCAGCACCGAACCCAGCGCATTCACGCTGAACGCGGAATCGACCTCGCGCCCCTTCGGTACGTCGGCCAGCACGAAGTCTGCGTCGCCCTCATTCGGCTTGGTGACCCGCAGCGTGCTGCCATCGGCATGCGTGATCGCCACCGAGGCGATGCGCGCAGCCGGGATGTCGGCAAGATCCTTGCGCAGCCATTCACCGGCGGTTTTCGGCAATGCCGGCGCGGTCGAGGCAAGCCAGCTCTGCGCTTCGCCCACGCGGCGCGCGAACTGGCCACCGCCGCGCATGCCGGGATTGCCGAGGATGACCGCAACCGGCGCACCCAGCCCGTCGATGGAAACCTGCACGCCCTTCGCATCCGCCTCGGCGACATCCTCGACGCCGAGCAGCGCGTATTTTTCCTTGACCGCGGTTTTTTCCTCGACCCGCTTGGCATCTGCCAGCGTCAGCAGAAACTCGCGCAGCTTGCCGGTATCGGCCGCATAGCCGTCTTTTTCCGCGATAGCCCAACCGTTCGCGCCCCGCTCGAACGTGGCGACCACCTGGTTGCCGGCCGCGGTCACGACGATCTTCGACACATCGTTGATGCGGTCGCGCAGCTCCGGCACGAGCCACTCCGAAGCCGCCACGGCATGGCTGCGCGGCTGGGTGCGCTGGTTGAGCACGACTGCGGCGACGATCGCGAACAGGGCCGCAATGGCCAGCCCGATCAGGGTTTTCCGATTCATGCGCGCTCTCCCTGTGCGTGGCGGCGACGCTGCGAGCGCCACCAGGCAAACGCCAGCGCCGCCAGCGTGACCAGCAATGGCACCAGCACGATGTTGACGATCTTCAGGCGCGTGCCAAGGGTCTCGATCTCGGCATCCAGCTGACGCCGCACCTGACGCAACTCCTTGCGGATCTCGAGCTTGCGCTTGAGGAAGTTGTCCAGCTCGGCCTTCTGCGCCGGCGACAGGATCTGCGCCTGGTCCTTCGACTTGGCGCTCTGCACCCCGGTCAGCTTGCGCTCGGTGTCGGCGAGTTCGCGCTGCAATTCCTGTTCCTTCGCGCGGAAGCGCTCGTCGGCGCCGCGCTTGAGCGCGTCGACCGTCGTGAACGGACGCTGCGAGGTCGCGCGGCCGCGGATCGAGATCA
>JASLGB010000131.1 GCA_030150315.1 Dokdonella sp.
GAGGGAACTCCTGCCGCTCGGATTCGGCGGCTGCCGCCTGTCCATCGCGATTCCGCAGGACGGCCCGCTGACGCAGGTCGCCGATCTTGATGGTCGCCGCATCGCGACGTCCTACCCGGCCCTGCTCGCCGACTGGCTCGCCCCCCAGGGAATCAGGGCCGAGGTCGTGCTCCTCAACGGCTCGGTCGAAATCGCCCCGCGCCTCGGCAAGGCCGACGCCATCTGCGATCTGGTTTCCAGCGGCGCCACCCTCGCGGCGAACCAGCTGCGCGAGCTGGTGCCGGTGTTCCAGAGCGAAGCGGTGCTGGCGCTGTCTCCCGGCGAGCAAAGTCCGGCGCGATCGGCGCAGATCGAGCGCCTGCGCGGCCGCATCGCCGGCGCACTGTCCGGCGACGACGCGCGGCTGGTACTGCTGCAGGCACCGCGCTCGGCGCTGCCCGACATCACGCGCCTGCTGCCGGCCAGCCATCCGCCGAGCGTGCTCGGCCTCGACGGTCGCCCCGACGACATCGCGCTGCAGGCCCTGTGCCGATCGACGCTGGACTGGCCGCAGCTGGAAGAACTCAAACGCCTCGGCGCCCACGCCGTGATGGTGCTGAACGTGGAGCGCATGCTGGCATGAACACCCTTCCTGCTTGGCGCCGCCTCGACTGGGCGGCGCTGGATGCCGCTCGCCAGTCCGCCGCGTTGGCGCGTCCGACTCCGGTACGCGACGCAGCGCTGGCGGACGCGGTGCGCGCGATCCTCGGCGTCGTGCGTGCGCGCGGCGATGAGGCCGTGCGCGAGTACACGCAGCGTTTCGACCGCGTGGCACTGGATCGATTCGAGGTCGACGCCGACGAGTTCGCCGCCGCCGAGCGCGAGGTCGCCGACGACGTACGCGCCGCCATGCGCAACGCGATCGCCCGCGTGCACGCCTTCCACGCCGCGCAACGCGCCACCGACGTGCGCGTGGACACCGCGCCGGGCGTGCGCTGCGAACAGGTCATCCGCCCGATCCACCGCGTCGGCCTGTATGCGCCGGCCGGCAGCGCGCCGCTGCCTTCGACCGTCTGGATGCTGGCGGTGCCGGCGCGCATTGCCGGCTGCGAGGAGATCGTGCTGGCGACACCGCCGCGCGCCGACGGTCGCGCCGATCCGGCCATCCTGGTCGCGGCGCGCCTGTGCGGTGTCGAGCGCGTGCTCAAGATCGGCGGCGCGCAGGCCATTGCCGCCCTCGCCTATGGCAGCCAAAGCGTTCCGCGCTGCGACAAGCTGTTCGGCCCCGGCAATGCCTGGGTCACGCAGGCCAAGCTCGAGGTCGCCGCCGACCCGGACGGCGCCGCCATCGACATGCCGGCCGGCCCGTCGGAAGTGCTGGTCATCGCCGACGACTCCGCCAACCCTGCCTTCGTTGCCGCCGACCTGCTGGCGCAGGCCGAGCACGGCAGCGACTCGCAGGTGCTGCTGCTGTCGCCATCCGCCGTGCTGCTGGACGCGGTGGAACAGGCGCTCGCGGCGCAACTGGCCACCTTGCCGAGGCGCGAGATCGCCGCTGCTGCGCTCGCGCATGCACGCCTGATCGCCACGCGCGACCTCGACGAAGCGCTGGCGATTTCCGAACGCTATGCGCCGGAACACCTGATCGTCGCCACCCGCGATGCGCGCGCGCTGCTGCCGCGCATCAGCCGCGCCGGCAGCGTGTTCCTTGGCCACTACACGCCGGAAACGCTGGGCGACTACTGCGCCGGCCCGAACCACGTCCTGCCGACGCTGGGCTTCGCCCGCGCCCTCGGCGGCGTCGGCGTGGACAGCTTCGAGCGGCGCGTGAACGTGCTCGAAGCCAGCGCCGACGGCCTGCGCGCGATCGGTGCCGACGCCAGCGTGCTGGCCGGCGCGGAACGCCTCGACGCCCACGCACGCGCGGTCGACCTGCGCCTCAGCGCGCTGGCACAAGCGCCGCAAGATTCCGGCGCACACACGCCGGCGTCGAGCCTGCTGGCGCGACTGCGCCCGGAACTGGCTGCATTCACGCCCTACGCCTCTGCCCGCCGCAGCGGCTTCCAGGCGCGCATCCGGCTCGATGCGAACGAGCGTCCGTGGAGCAGAGCGGCGGCGGATCCCGCCCTCAACCGCTATCCCGAACCGCAGCCGGAAGCGTTGCGCGAGCGGCTGGCGGCGCTGTACGGCGTGGACGCCGCGCAGCTGTGGATCGGCCGCGGCAGCGACGAAGCCATCGACCTGCTCCTGCGCGCCTTCTGCCGTCCCGGCCGCGACAACGTGGTCGCGCTGGCGCCGACCTTCGGCATGTACCGCATCGGCGCGCAGTTGCAGGGCGCAGCCTATCGCGCACTGGCACTGGACGGCGACCACGGCTTCGCGCTCGATACCGAGGCACTGCTGAGGCTGGTCGATGCCGACACCAAGCTGGTGATCGTGTGCTCGCCGAACAATCCGACCGGCACGCCTTACCACGGTGCCGGCCTCGGCGAACTGGCCGCGCGTCTGGCCGGACACGCGCTGCTGGTCGTGGACGAGGCCTATCTGGAATTCGCCGGTGTCGACAGCGCCGCGACCTTGCTGCGGGCACACCCGAACCTCTGCGTGCTGCGCACCCGGTCCAAGGCGCATGCGCTGGCCGGCGCGCGCGTCGGCGTACTGATCGCCGACGCCGCCATCACCGACCTGATCGGCCGCATCTCGGCGCCGTATCCGTTGCCCGCGCCCAGCGTCGCCGCCGCGATGGCCGCGACCGAGGAATCGGCACTGGCCCTCACTCGCCAACGCGTCTCGCAGCTGCTGGCCGAACGCGAACGCCTGTCCGCCGCGCTTGGCCGCATCGATGGCGTCGAGCGCGTGTGGCCCTCCGGCGGCAACTTCGTACTGGCGCGCTTTGCCGATGTCGACGCCGCGTTCGCGCGCCTGCTTGCTGCCGGCATCCTCGTGCGCAACGTGTCCACACAGGCAGGACTCGAGCGCTGCCTGCGCATCACGGTCGGCACGCCCGACGAAAACGACGCGGTGCTCGCCGCGCTGGAGGGCTGACGTGGCCAATCTCTCGAAAATCCTGTTCGTGGACCGCGACGGCACCCTGATCGAGGAGCCGGCCGACCAGCAGATCGACGCCTTCGAAAAATTCCGCCTGGTGCCGGGAACCGTCTCGGCGCTGCGCCGTTTCGTCGATGCCGGTTACGAGCTGGTCATGGTCAGCAATCAGGACGGCCTCGGCACGGACAGCTTCCCCGAGGCGGACTTTGTCGGCCCGCAGCAATTGCTGCTCGACATCCTCGCCAGCGAAGGCATTCGTTTCCGCGAGGTGCTGATCGACCGCAGCTTGGCCACCGATCCGGCGCCGACGCGCAAGCCGGCAACCGGACTGGTGCGCCACTGGCTGGCCTCGACCGCACTCGACCGCGCGCGCAGCGCGGTGGTCGGCGATCGCGACACCGATCTCGAATTCGCCGCCAATCTCGGCCTGCGCGGTTTCCGCATCGGTGCCGATTGCGGCTGGCCAGCGATCGCGCACGCCCTGCTCGACGCACCGCGCCGCGCCGAGGTCGCGCGCGACACGCGCGAAACGCAGGTGCGCGTGCGTGTCGATCTCGACGACAGCGCACGTCCGCAGGTGACGACCGGCATCGGCTTCCTCGACCACATGATCGAGCAGCTCGGGCTGCACGGCGGATTCGCGCTGGAACTGCGCTGCAGCGGCGACCTGCACATCGACGAACACCACACGGTCGAGGACTGCGCACTCGCGCTCGGCGAATGCCTGCGCGGCGCGCTCGGCGACCGCCGCGGCATCGGTCGCTACGGTTTCCTGCTGCCGATGGACGAAAGCCTCGCGTTCGCCAGCGTTTCCGGCGCCGACGGTATCGACGGCACGCAGGCAGCGCTGGACCTTTCCGGCCGCGCCTGCTTCGTCTTCGACGGCCACTTCCCGCGCGAGCAGGTCGGCACCTTGCCGGTGGAAATGGTGCCGCACTTCTTCCGCAGCCTGTGTGACGCGCTCGGCGCCAACCTGCACCTCGCGGTGAAAGGCGACAACACGCACCACATGATCGAGGCCTGCTTCAAGGCCGCCGGTCGCGCGCTGCGTCAGGCGATCCGACGCGATGGCACCGCCGTGCCGAGCAGCAAGGGCGTGCTCGCGTGAGTGCCCGCGTCGTCATCGTGCCGTCCGGCGGCGCCAACTACGGATCGCTGGTTCAGGCCTGCGCGCGTATCGGCGTCGAGGCTGCGGTCAGCACCGACGAGAAGCGCATCCTCGGTGCCAGCCATGTGATCCTGCCCGGCGTCGGCGCCGCTGCGCAGGCCATGCACGCGCTGCGCGCGAGCGGCCTCGACCGGGTTCTGCGCCAGCTCAGCCAGCCGCTGCTTGGCATCTGCCTCGGCATGCAGATCCTGTTCGAGCAGTCGGAGGAAGGCGGCGACGAATGCCTCGGCCTGCTGCCGGGCCGCGTGCGCCGCCTGCCGCCCTCGCCGCGCTGGCCGCACATGGGCTGGAACACGCTGCACGGGATTTCCTCGCACGCGCTGCTCGACGGCATCGGCGAGGACGACTGGTTCTATTTCGTGCACGGCTACGCCGCACGCGTCGGCGACGACACTCAGGCGCAATGCGCGCACGGCGAGCCGTTCAGCGCCGTGGTCGCCCGCGGCAACGTGCACGGCACGCAATTCCATCCCGAGAAATCCGCCGCCACCGGCCGGCGCCTGCTCGCCAATTTCTTCGCCCTCGCATGAGCGCGTTCCACCGTACGCGACGACCATTCCGGCGCGCGCCTTGCGCGCGTTGCCCGCAACGCCTTTCCCCGCCCTCACCGATCCGCCCGACATGAAGATCATCCCCGCCATCGACCTGCGCGGTAGCCGCGTCGTGCGCCTGAAGCAAGGCGATTTCGACGCGCAGCGCGACTTTCCGCACGAACCGGCCGCACTCGCGCGGCGCTATCGCGATGCCGGTGCCGACTGGCTGCATCTGGTCGACCTCGATGGCGCACGCGCCGGCAAGCCGATGCAGCTGGAGTCGATAGCCCGCATCGCCGCCGATGGCATCAAGCTGCAGGCCGGCGGCGGCGTGCGCACGCAAGCCGATGTCGAAACCCTGCTCGCCGCCGGTGTCGAGCGCGTGGTGGTCGGCAGTGTCGCCGTGCGCACGCCTGCGCTGTTCGCCGACTGGCTGGCCCGCTTCGGCGCGGAGCGCCTGTGCCTCGCGCTCGACCTGCGCCGCGACGGCGACCGTTGGCGGCCCGCCGGCGACGCCTGGCAAGGCGACAGCGACGCCGATGTCGCCGACCTGCTCGACCGCTACGTCGACGCGGGACT
>JASLGB010000196.1 GCA_030150315.1 Dokdonella sp.
GTGAAAAGGAAGGGGATGCCGGGTGCGATCAGCCGCCGCCGATCGCATGGACGATCTCGACCCGATCATCCGGCGCCAGTACGCGGGTGGCGTGTGCGCCGCGAGGCACGATTTCGCGATTGACCTCGACGGCGACGCGACGGTTCGCGTAGCCGGCATCCTGCAGCAACTGGGAGAGCGATGTGCCGGGAGCGACTTGGCGCTCCTCACCATTGAGCATGATCTTCATGCCGCAATTGTAAGGGATCGGACGGCGGCAGCGGTCATGACCGAGGTGGATGGCAGCCGTCGCGGCCGATGTGGCACTTCCATGGTCCGTCCTGTTGCCACAAAGAAAGACGCCGCGCAGTGCGCGGCGTCGAAGCGGGTGGTGAAAGAGCGATCACTCGTCCTTGTGGCGATCGCGCTGCGGGGCCCGGCGGCGCTCGTTCTGCGGCGACTCGGAGCGGTTCTGCTGCAGAGCCGGCGCACTGCGCTGCTGCGGTGCGGGAGCGCTGCGTTGCGGCTGCGGCGCCGAGCGCTGCTGGAATTGCTGCGCCGGGCGCTCGTAGCGAGGTGCGGCCGGCTCGGCGCGCTGCTGCATCTGCGGCGCCGCACGTTCGATACGCGGCTGTGGAGCAGGTGCACTGCGTTGCTGGAGCTGTTGCGCCGGGCGCTCGAAACGCGGTGCCCCTCGTTCCTGCCGCTGCGGCGCGGCGCGTTCGACAGGCTGCATTGCACGCGGCTGCATACGCGGTTCCGGCGACGAGCGCTCCATGTTCTGCTGTACGCGCGGTGCCGCCGTACGCTGGATTGGCGCGCGCATGTTGGAATCGTCGCGTGCCGGAATCGATCGCGGCGACTGCATCGAGCTTCGGTTCGGCGTCGCGGCCGGGCGCGGAGATTCCTGATCCTGCGCGCGCGGAGCGAAGCGGCTCGACCGCAGTGCGCGCGGATCGTTGTCGTTGCTGTTGCCGCGCTGGATCGGCGCCGGGCGTGAAGCTGCGCCGTTGTCGCCTCGTTCAACGGGCATCCTGCGTGACGCGGCGCCGTTGTCATTGCGGTCAACAGGCATCCGGCGCTCCGCCGGCTGGCTCGCGTTGCCGCGCGGCGTGGTCGTGGCGTCGGAGCTTCCCCGATGCGGCGCGAAACGCGAGGACGGCAGGCTGCCGCGGGCGTTGTCGCCATCGATGCCACGTTCGGCCGGCGCGCCGCGACGAAGCGGGGCGCGCGCGGCGTCACCGCCGGTGCGATTCAGCGCAGGCGAGTTGGCGCGGTCGGGTTGGTTGCGACGCAAGTCGGTCGGTGCGGTGCCGTTGCCAGGGCCGCGGTTGGCGCCGGCACCGGCTTGCGAAGGTGCGCGTTCCATCCCGCGGATCGGCAATGGCTGCGGCTTGCCCTCAGAACCCTGGCCGACCACGCGAACCCGGTTGGCCAGGTTGCCGTCGTTGCCGGCAGCACGGCCCGGAGCGGCCGCGTTGCCGCGGGCGGCCGGCATTTCGCGCAGCTGGCCGCGAGACAGCGGCTGCGCATCGTTGCGCTGGATCGCCTGCAGACGCGACGCAATCGGCACCTCACGTGGCGGGGCGGAGCGCGCGATCACGCGGCGATCGAGCGCGGCGGCCGGGGCCGCAGCTCCGCGTGCGGCGCCACCGACGAAGCTCGCCCGGTCAGGCATGATTCCAACGCGGCTCACGACCTGCGCATTGCGCAGGCGCGCCTCGTTCACCTGGACGCGCGCGCCACCGACCGCACCTGCTCCGACAAAGACGTTGCGCGGCACGGCGGTGACGGCATTCGCATTGCGGTAGGTGTAGTTCACGTTGGTGATCGGGCCGCCACGCGAATAGTTGTTGTAGACGTTGGTGATGTAGGTGTTGTTGATGATCGTGGTGTTGCGCACGTTGACGTTGGTGAAGTACGTGCGCGAAGCGCGGTACCACGGAACGTAGACATCGCGCGGGCCAAGCGGGAACCAGCCCACCGGGCCACCACCGCCGACCGAGACGCCCCAGCCGTTGCCGCCGACGAAGGCGACCAGGGCCGGCGCGTAGACGGGGCGCTGGCGAATCGGGCCCGGGCACCAGCCCCAGCGATTGCCGATGTAGGCCCAGCGGCCGTAGTGGAACGGCGCGAAACCCCACGGCGAGTTGTCGACCCAGGTCCAGCCCCAGGCGCCAACCCATGACCAGTGGCCGGAGCGGTACGGCGTCCAGCCCACGTCCACGCGGGACGGGTACCAGACCGAGCCGTAGGTCGCGTCGCTGCTCCAGCTGCCGTAGTCGTCGAGGTCGGCGTAGCCGATCACGTCCTCGGAGACGTAGCGGCGCGAAACCGCGCGCTCGTAGCGGTCGTTGCGTGTCATGCACCACTGGTCGAAATCGTCGCGGCGCGGGAGGTCGAACACTTCGTAGTCGCGCAGCGAGGAATCGTGGAACTTGTAGGAGTTGCCGCTGCGCACCGAATAGCGCGCATTGCCCTCGCCATAGATATCGCCGCCGCCATTGAAGACGGTGATCATGGTCGAGTCGCCGTTGGGGGCGATGTCGATGCGATAGTCGCCGGGATCCCGGATGACGAACGCCAGCGTCGGCGTGTCGATCTCGTAGGACTGACCCTGGAATACGCGACGCACGTGCAGGTTCAGCGTGCCCTCCGTGAGCTCGATCTGCGCGATCTCGTCATCGATGTTGAGCAGGCTGGCGGTGGTTCCGCTGTCGAAACGCACGGTCGCGGCGCCGATCTCCAGTTCTGCGCGCGAGTCGCGGTCGGCATAGACGCGATCGCCCGTGATGATCGGCCGGTTCAACGACATCTGGACCCATTGGTCGTCGCCGGCTGCCTGGAAGCTGACGTTGCCCCGCAGGTAGGCGACGCGCGCGACGCGGTCGGGAGGATCGACGTCTGCCCAGGCAGTGCCGGCGACCAGGCCGAAGGCCAGCGTCGCGGCGGCGAGCCAGCCTTTCGGAACGATTTGTTGCTTGCTGAACAT
>JASLGB010000280.1 GCA_030150315.1 Dokdonella sp.
ACCGCACCGACCTGTCCACGTTCACCTTGCAGAACCGCTTCTCCGGCGACGGCGTGGTGAATTTCTCCTACCGCTACCGGCGCGACTTCCTCGAGCAGGTGGACCTGTCCGGTGTGCTGCCGCTGCATTCGGGCTGGCGCCTGATCGGCCGCTGGAACTACGCGCTGAACAACCCCAATCCCAATCCGAACGATCCCAGAGGCACGCGCGGCCGCACGCTCGAGCGCTTCCTCGGCGTCGAGCGCGAAACCTGCTGCGTGGTCTGGCGCGTCATCGCGCGCGACTGGATCCGCAACATCGAAGGCGAGCGCGACAAGGCGATCTTCGTCGAGCTGGTGTTCAAGGGTCTGGGCAGCGTCGGCCAGAAGACGGACGACTTCCTGCGCCGTGGTATTCTCGGATATCAATGACCTGCCCGTCCCTGCCCTGAAAGCGGGCCGCGTGTCCGGTGTCGCGGCGGAGTCGCTCCGCCATCCTCCCGCTCACTCGGTCCGGCGCGCATCCGGCGCGCCACACTTCGGAAATCCCACAGGAATCTCCGCATGAAACTTCCGTTCACGGCCCTTGCCGCCGCCTTTGCCGTTTCCCTTCTCGCGTCCGTCGCGCCGCAAACGGCAACGGCGCAGGTTTCCTCGGTCGTTCCGCTCGACCGCATCGTGGCCGTCGTCGACGAAGACGTGGTGCTGCAGAGCGAACTCGACCGCGACGTCTCCAGCGTGCTGGCGCAGTTCGCCAACAACCCGCAGCAGTTGCCGCCGCGCGACGTGCTCGAGCGCCAGGTGCTTGAGCGCCTGATCCTGCAGAAGCTGCAGCTGGTGCGCGCCGACTCCACCGGCGTGCGCGTATCGGATGCCGAAGTCGACCGCTCGATGGCGCAGGTCGCGCAGCAGAACGGCCTTGACCTCAGCCAGCTGCGCGGCGCACTCGCGCAGCAGGGCGTGGACTACGACCAGTTCCGCCGCAACATCCACGACCAGTTGCTGGTGCAGACGCTGCGCCAGCGCGTCGCGCAGAGCCGCGCGCAGGTAACCGACGCGGAAGTGGACAGCCTGATCCGCAACGGCGCCCTGCGCGGCGGCCAGCTGCACCTTGGCTACATCGTGATCAACGTGCCCGACGGCGCCACGCCCGACCAGGTGGACGAAGCGCACCGCCGCGCCGATGAGGCCAAGAGCCAGATCGACGGCGGCATGGACTTTGCCGCCGCGGCGATCCGCTACTCCAACGCGCAGAACGCGCTGCAGGGCGGCGACCTCGGCTGGCGCAGCCGCGACGAGCTGCCGCCGGCACTTGCCGATGCCGCCGATCGCCTGCAGGAAGGCGGCGTGTCCGAGCCGATGCGCGGCCCCAACGGCTTCCACATCATCAAGCTGCTGGGCAAGCGCGACGGCAATGCGGCGCAGATGGTCACCGAGTACCACGCCCGCCACATCCTGCTGAAGCCGAGCGAGCTGGTCTCGATGAGCGAAGCCCACGCCAAGGCCGAAGCGGTGCACGCGAAGATCGCCGCCGGCGAGGACTTCGAGAAGGCCGCCAAGGAAAATTCGCAGGACGAACCCACCGCGCGCCTCGGCGGCGACCTCGGCTGGTTCTCCGGCACCGCCTACGGCTCGCGCATCGCCGAGCAGCTGCAGAATCTTCACCCGGGCGAAGTTTCGCAGCCGTTCGAGACGGACGCGGGCTGGCACATCCTGCAGCTGGTGGACACGCGCAACGTCGACAAGGCCAGCGAACTGCAGCGCGACCAGGCGCGCAACATCCTGTACCAGCGCAAGGCCGAAGACGAGTACGAGGCCTTCCTGCGCCAACTGCGCAGCGAAGCCTACGTCGAAATCCGCCTGCCGGGCGGCAACGAAGCGGCCCACCCGGCACCGTAATCGCGGCCATGCCGACGCGCCGGCTGCCGCGCCTGGCCCTGACCGCCGGCGAGCCCGCCGGCATCGGCCCGGAGCTGCTGGCGAAACTGGCGGCGACCGAGCTCGCCGCCGATCTGGTCGCCATCGCCGACACGCGCCTGCTGGCCGATGCCGCGCAGCGCGCCGGCATCGCGCTGGAGCTGATTCCCTACGATGCGTCCGCCGCGCCCACCGCGCGCGGACGCGGGCGCTTGCAGGTGGCCCACGTTCCGCTGCGCAGCGACGCGATTCCGGGGCGACTGGACCCGGCCAACGCGGCCTATGTGCTCGACACGCTGGGCCGTGCGGCCGACGGTGCCGCCAGTGGCGAATTCGACGCGATCGTGACCGCGCCCGTGCACAAGGGCGTCATCAACGACGCCAGCATTCCGTTCACCGGACACACCGAATTCTTCGCCGCGCACGCCGACTGCGAGGTGGTAATGATGCTGTCCGCCGCCGCGGTGCATGGCCGCGACCTGCGCGTTGCGCTGGCGACCACGCATTTGCCGCTGGCCGATGTGCCGCGTGCCATTCAGCGCGACGGCATCGTGCACGTTCTGCGCGTCCTGCACCGCGACCTCGTCGCGCGCTTCGGTATCGCCAATCCCTGCATTGCCGTGCTCGGGCTGAACCCGCACGCCGGCGAGGGCGGCCATCTGGGACGCGAGGAAATCGAGCGCATCGCGCCGGCCATCGCCGAGGCGCGCGCCGGCGGCATCGACGCGCTGGGGCCGATCCCCGCCGATACCGCCTTCGTGCCGACCCAGCTCGCGCGCTTCGACGCGGTGCTGGCGATGTACCACGACCAGGGCCTGCCGGTGCTCAAGCACGCCGGCTTCGGCCATGCCGTCAACGTCACGCTCGGCCTGCCGTGGATCCGCACCTCGGTCGACCACGGCACCGCGCTCGACCTCGCCGGCAGCAACCGCGCCGATGCCGGCAGCATGATTGCCGCTACCGAACTGGCACTGGG
>JASLGB010000282.1 GCA_030150315.1 Dokdonella sp.
GTTGCAGGCGGCCTGGCGCGACGACCGGTACCGATCGTCGCCATAGAACGACGGCGATTTTCTGCGAGTCCGGCTGCTCCGTAACGTGGGCGACGAGAGGCGCCGAATTGCTGCGTCGCAGCAGCGTGCCTTATCCTTCGCCGGTCAGGCCGGCCTCTGCCCGGCCCTTTCTCAGGAGCCCACCGTGTCTTTTGAACGCGTTACCCCCGGCGCCGACGTGCCGAACGAAATCAACGTCATCATCGAGATTCCGAAGGATGCCGAGCCGGTCAAATACGAAGTCGACAAGACTTCCGGCGCGATTTTCGTCGACCGCGTGCTGTCCACGCCGATGCGCTATCCGTGCAACTACGGCTATGTCCCGCAGACGCTCGGCGGCGACGGCGACCCGCTCGACGCGCTGGTGATCCTGCCGCTGCCGCTGGTTCCCGGCTCGGTGATCCGCTGCCGCCCGGTCGGCATGCTGAAGATGACCGACGAGGCCGGCGAGGACGAGAAGCTGGTGGTGGTGCCGCACGCCAAGATCTTCGCGGGCTACGCCCACATCGAGGACATCAAGCAGGTGTCCGGTCATTGGCTGGAGCGCATCGGCCACTTCTTCGAGCACTACAAGGATCTCGAGAAAGGCAAATGGGTGAAGATCGAGGGCTGGGTCGGTGCGGAAGAAGCGCGCCGCGACATCCTCGCCGGCATCGAGCGCTACGCCGCCGGCTGAGCGAAGGGCCTTGCGCCCAGCCCTTGTCGGGCACCCGCACGGATCGGGCTTCAAGGCCCGATCCGTTCGCGCAGCGGGAACGCAACGCGAACTGCCCAGACGTCCTGATCGGGCACTCTGATCGGGCACCCTGATCGGGCGACGGGCCCGCGCAACGCGGCCCGGTCGGAAATACCTCAGTCTTCCTCGTCCGGGTCGCGCGTGTGCGTGACCTTGGCATCCATGCCGGATTCCACTGCCTCGCGTGCGTTCCAGATCGACACTTCGCTGCCGCGGAACGGCTGCGTGAACACGGGCTTGGCGCGGAAGCGGAAGCCTCGATTGAAGCTCACCACCAGACCGTCGGGATGCTCCCGCGACCAGTCCGCCAGCTCCTCCGGCGTGAGCAGCGCCGGCAGTGGCCGGGTGAGGCGTCCGGCGAATTCGTAGACCCCGTGATGCCAGCCGAGATGCACGATCGGCTGCCCGCGTTCCTGCGCCGCGGCGATTCGGGTCGCGACATCGTGCAACTCGTAACGCTGCCCCGGCCCCTCGATCACCGCCAGTTTCACCAGCAGGACCAGGGCCAGTACCGCCAGGGCCGGCATCGCCGGCGTCCGCGACTGGCGGAAAAAGACCGCCAGCAGCAGACCAAGCGCAATCAGTGCCGCGCCCCAGGCCGGAGTCGTATCGCCCAGATACTCGAAGCGGTCGCCGATATTGGCGAACCGCGGCGCGGCTGCCAGGGCGACGCCGAGCAGGATCAGGAACACGGCAAGCAAGCCGCTGCGCACCTGCACCGCGCCGCGATCCAGCGCGAAGGCAAGACCCAGCGCGACCGCCGGAATAACCGGCAACAGATAGTGCGGCTGCTTGCCGCCGATCATCGAAAACACGAGAAAGGTCGGCACAACCCAGACCACGGCAAGCCGCACCGCCGGCTCGCGCAGCAGGCCATGCAGCGCCTGCCAGCGCGGGCGGATCACCAGCGGCCATGGCAGCAGCATCAGCGGGAACACCACGCCGTACCACCACCACGGCCGTCCATGCGTGCTCTTGCCGGCGACGCCTTCGATGCGGTCGAGGGTCTGGCTGAGGAAGATCGCACGTGCGTAGTCCTGCCCGCCGTGGATGGCTGCCGGAACTGCCCAGGACAGGCTGATCACCGCGCCCAGCAGGAGTGCCAGCGCGCAGTGCCCGAAATAGCGCGCGCAGCGGCCGCGCTCGAGCCGGTCGCTCCACCACGGCGCGCCGAAGGCGAGCGCCGCCACGAAAAGCAGCATGACCGGTCCCTTGGCCAGAATGCCGAGACCGATCGCCAAGCCGGTCAGCACGATGCCACGCGTCGTACGCGAGCCTTGTGCAAGATCGAGCAAGCCGTGGGCTGCCAACAGGACACAGGTCGTCAGCAACACGTCGAACATGATCGCGTTGGCAAACGCGGCAAAATACACCGTGCCCAGCAGCAACCACATCGCGTCGATGGCGTTGCGCGGCGCGCCGCCGAGGCGCTCGGTCAGCGTCCTCAGCAGCAGTACGCTGGCGATCGAACAGCCGAGGATCAGCGCGCGCGCCGTCCACGCCTGGACGCCGGTCACCAGCCAGCCCAGGTTGATCAGCCAGAACAGCAGCGGCGGCTTGTGCGCATACGTTGCACCGTTGAGATGCGGTACCAGGAAATCGCCCGTGCGGTGCATTTCCCACGCCACCGCGAGGTAGCGCGTTTCATCGATCGGCACCGGCCCCAGCAACCACACGATCGGCAGCAGCAGCAACAGGCCGACCAGCAACGGATGGTCGGACAGCAGCCGCCATGCGGACGGACCCGCGCGGCGGGCAACCTCGTAGTGGGAACTCACGGCAGGACGACCGGCGATCTGGGGAAGACAGTATACGAAC
>JASLGB010000418.1 GCA_030150315.1 Dokdonella sp.
GTGCGTGCGAACTCGGCGCGTAAGCGTTCACCGTCATACAGCTCGACGATGGGCGCGGCCGCCGACAGCACCAGCTTGACGCCGCGGTCGTAGACCTCGTCGACCAGTTCGATGAAGCGTCGCGCGGCGTCTTCGGTCAACGGCGTGAATTGCGGCACGCCAGAGACGAGGATGGTGTGCCAGCTGCGGGCGATCTCGATGTAGTCGGCGACCGCGCGCGGGCCTTCGCACAGCTCGTCGAAGGCGAACCAGATCGCGCCATCCGCTTCGCGCCGCACGGCGATCGGCCGGTCGTTGACGACGATGGTTGCGTCCTCGCGCACCTCGCCGCGCGCGACGCGGCGGAATGCAGTCAGCATGTGGCGCTCGGCCTGCGCATCCGGCGGCGTGTAGTAAACCGGCGCCTGGCGCAGCGCGCGCAGGCGCCAATCCTGCGGCGACACCAGCTCGACCACCTCGCAGTGCTGCTCGATCAGGGCGATCGCCGGCAGGAAGCGCTCGCGCTGCAAGCCGTCGCGGTACAGCTCCTGCGGCGGCGTGTTGGAGGTCGTGACCAGGGTCACGCCGCGCTTGAACAGTGCACGCAGCAGGTTGCCGAGGATCATCGCATCGCCAATGTCGCCGACCACGAACTCGTCCAGGATCAGCAGGCGCAACTGCGAGGCCAGCTGCGCGGCCACCTCTTCGAGCGGATCGGCGCGGCCATCGAGTTCGCGCAGTTGCGCATGCACGTCCTGCATGAAGCGATGAAAGTGCACGCGGCGCTTGGCGTCGATCGGCACGGCGTCGTACAGCAGGTCGCACAGAAAGGTCTTGCCGCGTCCGACCCGGCCCCACAGGTACAGGCCGCGCGGCGCTTCCGGCGCGGCACCGCGCAGGCGCTGCCACAGCGACGGCGTGCGCAGTGTGGCCAGGTCGGCTTGCACGCGATCGAAGTGGCCGAGCACGGCGCGCTGCGCCGGATCGTCCTGCCAGCGTCCGGCAGCGACGCCCGCCGCGTAGCGCGCGCCGGGGGAATCGGCGCGACCCGTTCCGCTCATCGCTGCGTTCATTCGGTGCGCCGCGGTGGCAGCCGGTCGGCCAGATGCGCCTTCACGCTTTCGCGCAGATCCACAAGGCGCCGGTGGAAGAAGTGGCCGGTTTCCGGCATGCGCACGAGCGTGGGCGGCGGATCGAGGCGTTCGGCCCAGGCGTAGACCGCGGCCGGATCGACAACTTCGTCGGCCTCGCCCTGCACGATCAGCCACGGGCAGCGCGGCGGCGCGATGGCGGCGAAATCCCAGCGCCCGACCGGCGGCGCGATCAACACCAGTTGCCTGGCATCGAGCGAATCGGCGGCGCGGAGGGTGACGTCGCTGCCGAACGAGAAGCCGGCCAGCCACAGCGTGTCGCCGCCGCGTGCGGCCTGCGCCCAACGCGCGATGCGCACGAGGTCGTCGGTCTCGCCAACGCCGTGGTCGTGCTCGCCCTGCGACGCGCCGACGCCGCGGAAGTTGTGCCGCACGGTGGCAAAACCGAGATCGAGCATCGCGCGCTCGAGCGTGGTCACGACCTTGTTGGTCATGGTGCCGCCCTGCAACGGATGCGGGTGCGAGATCACCGCCACGCCGGCGCGCGCCAGCGCGGGATCGGGCAGCGCACAAGCCAACTCAAGCGTGCCGGCATCGCCGGTCAGCTGCACGGGCGTGGTGGTTTCGGGAAAGGCGGGATCGGTGCTCATCGGCGCGCATGTTAGCGTGCGCGCATGCCGTCGCCGCCGCCGCTGCCGTGAACCTGCTCGCCCACGCCTTGCTCGCCGCGCCGGATGCGGACCTGATGTTCGGTGGACTGATCGCCGACTTCGTGCAGGGCCGCATCGACCCGGCCCTGCCGCTCGGCGTGCGCGACGGCATCGCCCTGCATCGATCGATCGACGTGTTCACCGATGCCCACGCGCAGGTTGCCGCCGCGCGTGCGCTGTTCGACGCGCCGTACCGGCGCTATGCCGGCATCCTGCTCGATGTCTGGTTCGACCACCTGCTCGCGCGCGACTGGGCTCGGCTCGGACGCGGCGACCTCGGCGCCTTCTCCGAGCGGATACTGGCGCTGTTGCAGGACCGCCACGACGAGGTGCCGCCGGCGATGCACCGGTTCGTGCGCTATCTGGCCGCCAACGGCTTGCCGCGGCGCTATCGGGAGGTCGAGATGATCGGACAGGTGCTCAAGGGTCTGTCCCTGCGCCTGTCGCGCGCCAACCCGATCGGCAGCGCGTTGCCGCTGCTGGAGGCCCGCGCCGAGGCGATCGCCCGCCATTTCGAGGCCTTCCTGCCCGATCTGCAGGCGCACGCCGAAGCGGAGCGCGTGCGGCTGGCGCAATGAAAAACGCCGCCCGAAGGCGGCGTTTTCCGATCGTCCGGAACGGTTTTTTACTTCACCTGTTCCAGCATGTAGTCGACCACGGCCTTCATCTGCTCGTCGGTCAGCGCCGGGTTGCCACCCTTCGGCGGCATCACGCCGTGCGTGCCGGTGAAGCCTTCGATCGCATGCTTGAGCACGGTTTCCTCGCCCTGCGCCAGACGCGCGGTCCAGTCGGACTTCACGGTCAGCTTCGGCGCACCGGCAACACCGGCGTCGTGGCAGGTATGGCAGATGTTGCCGTAGATCGTCTTGCCGTCGGTGGTGCCGCCGTAGGCGACTTGCGACGCGGCGGCCTTGGCGGCAGCTTCCTGCGCGGCCTGCATCGCGGCGCGGCCGGTATCGCCGGCATAGACACCGCCGACCGGCGCAATGCGCTCGGCAGCCACCTTTTCATGATCCGGGCGCGGCGGCATCGGATTCCTGTTGTAGATGTAGGCTGCCAACAGGACCAGCAACAACACGATCACGGCGAGGAACGCGATGATTTGTGCGAAGTGCTTGAGGAAGACCGCATCGGTCCGGGTAACAGGATTGCTCACGGAACTACCTCTGTGGATGCGAGCTGGACGCCAGCCGCGGTAAACGCGCAAAAAAGTCCTGCGATTATAGCGGCCCTGCCGAAAGCACGGAAGGCAAGCGCATCGGGTACAGGCGGCGCCCGGCGCGCGACGCCGTGCATCGCCGCGTGGAACAGCGGCCTGCCGACGCGTTGCTTGCCTGTTCGGGCCCCGGTGTGGCGCGCTCGGCGGGATTCGAACCCACGACCACCGCCTTCGGAGGGCGGTACTCTATCCAGCTGAGCTACGAGCGCGTAATGGGCGATTCTCGCACGGATTGTGCCTTGCGCGCGAAACTTCCTCGCCTCAACTCGGCTGCGCAAGGCGGCTGTGACGGATGCCATAGCTGAAGTAGACGATCAGGCCGAGGCCGACCCAGCACAGGAACACCAGCCAGGTCAGCGCCGCCAGTTCGGTCAGCAGCCAGATCGAGAAGCCGATGCCGATCAGCGGCACCAAGGGCACCAGCGGCGTGCGGAAGGCGCGTGGCAGATCCGGCTTGCGGATGCGCAGCAGGATGATCGAGCTGCAGATCACGATGAAGGCCGAGAGCACGCCGATATTGACCAGCTTGGCCACCTCGGTCAGCGGGAAGAATCCCGCGACCAGAGCGGTGAACACGCCCAGCACGATGGTCGGGCGATGCGGCGTGCCGTAGGTCGGATGCGGCTTGGCGAACCAGCCCGGCAGCAGGCCGTCGCGCGAAAGCGCGTACCAGATGCGCGCGGCGCCCAGCATGAACGCAAACAGCACGCTGATGAGTCCGAACACCGCGGCGACCGAGATCGAGGTAGCCACCCAATTCAGGCCGAGGCCCTTGAACGCATCCGCGACCGGTGCGTCGGTATTGAGCGTGGAGTAGTGGGCGATGCCGGTCAGCACCATCGATACCGCCAGGTACATCGCCATCGAGATGCCGAGCGACAGCAGCACCGCGCGCGGCAGGTCGCGCTGCGGGTTCTTCGATTCCTCCGCCGCGGTGGTCAAGGTGTCGTAGCCGAACACGGCGAAGAACACGATCGCCGCGGCGGTCGCAACGCCTTGCAGACCGAAGTGGCCGACGCCGTCCGCACCGACGATGCGCTCGGGAATGAACGGGTGCCAGTTGGCCGGGTTCACGTGGAAGATGCCGATGCCGATCACCAGCAGCACCGCGGCCACCTTGATCGCAACGACGAAGGTATTGAAGCGCGCACCCCATTCGGTGCGGAAGATCAGCAAGGCGGACACGCCGAGCGTGACCAGTGTCGCGACCAGGTTGAACACGCGCCCCTCGCCGGTGCCCATCGCGCCTTGTGCCCACACCGGCAGCTCGATGCCGCCGCTGGCCAGCGCGGATTGCACATAGCCGGACCAGCCGATCGCAACGACCGCGACGATCAGGGCGTATTCCAGCAACAGGTCCCAGCCAATCAGCCAGGCGACCAGTTCGCCGAGCGTGGCGTAACTGTAGGTATAGGCGCTGCCGGTGACCGGGATCAGGCCGGCGAACTCGGCATAGCACAGTGCCGCGGCGGCGCTGGCGATGCCGGCGATGATGAAGGCCAGCGCGACCGCCGGCCCGGCGTTGAGCGCGGCCTGCTGCCCGGCCAACACGAACACGCCGACGCCGATGATGCCGCCGATGCCGATCGAGGTCAGTTGCCACAAGCCGAGCACGCGGCGGAAATCCCCGCGTTTGCCGACTTCCGACTGCAGTTGTTCGACCGATTTGTGACGTGTGATGTTCGAGATCAGGCTCATGCGGCACTCCCCAAGCGGACGCCGATCATAGCCACGCGCGCCGGCCGCTGTCCGTCGATGCCGCGCCTTCTGCCGATTGCGCAGTGCACCATCGGCGAGCTACCGTCGCCGTCCGACCGCCGTTCCGGAACTCGACATCATGGACATCCAGGGCTGGACCGCCACGGTGCTAGCCTTCGGGCTGCCCGGTGTCGTCGGCATCGCGCTGACCGAAAAACTTGTTCCGGTCGTGCCCTCGTACCTGCTCTACGTATTCCTCGGCATGAGCGCCGTGCGCGGCGGCGACGGGCTCGTGAGCACGGTGCTCGCCGCGACGCTCGGCTCCTCGCTCGGTGCACTGGTCTGGTACGGATTCGGCCGCGCGCTCGGCGAACGGCGCACCGAGGCGGCGGTCGAACGCTGGGGCCGCTACGCCTTCCTGCCGCCGACGCGGTATCGCCATCTGGCCAGCCTGTATCGGCGCAATCATTTCATCGCCACCCTGCTCGGCCAGATCACGCCGGTCGTGCGCATCTACATGCCGCTGCCGGCCGGCGTGCTCGGTCTGGCGTTGGCGCCGTTCACGCTGGCGATCGTGCTCGGCAACCTGCTCTGGGACGGCGCCCTCCTTGGCATCGGCTATGCGCTGCGCGGACACGAGGACGACGCCCTCGAAGTCGGCATCGCCGTGGTCGTCGGCCTGCTCCTGATCGAGGCGCTGGCGGTCTGGCTGCTGAGCCGACGCCGGCGCAAGGCGGCGACGTGAGCGACGCCGCCGAAAGGCCCGGCCCGGCCGGTGACGGGCACGTCGCCGCGGCTTCGTCTCGCCGCTGGGCGCAGCCCTGCATTGACGCGCCGGAGCAGCAAACCCGCGCGGCGGCGGCGGCGCGGTCGAACGCGAACAGCGCACGACCGGCCTCGCACGGAACGGGCTCAGCGCAGCTTGGTCGCGCGCAGCGCCATCAGCTGGTCCGGCGGCGCGAACGTGTCCGGCCGCGAGGCGGCCCAGAAACGCTGGAACACCGCGTGCTCGGGAACGCGGTCGCCGAGCAGCTCGCCCGGCTCCAGGAAGCGGTACAGCGCGCCCAGTGAACGGACTTCGTTGGCCGAGACGCGCCGGATCACGTGTTCCGGGCCGAGTTCTGACGGATGCTCCAGCCCGGATGCCTGGATCAGGTCCTTCAGCGCCTTCAGCGTGTTCTCGTGGAAACTCGCCACACGGCTGGCCTTGTCCGGCACGTCGAGCTTGCCCCAGCGGCTCTTGTCCTGCGTCGCGATGCCGGTCGGGCAGCGGTCGGTATGGCAACTGAGCGACTGGATGCAGCCGAGCGAGAACATGAAGCCGCGCGCCGCGTTGCACCAGTCCGCGCCGAGCGCGAGGGTGCGCGCGAGGTCGATGGCGGTGATGACCTTGCCGCTGGCGCCGATGCGGATGCGGTCGCGCAGGCCCAGCCCGACCAGCGTGTTGTGCACCAGCATCAAGGCTTCGCGCAGCGGCGCGCCGAGGTGGTCGGTGAACTCCAGCGGCGCCGCGCCGGTGCCCCCTTCGCCGCCGTCGACGACGATGAAGTCGGGCAGGACGCCGGTACTGAGCATCGCCTTGGCCACGCCGAACCATTCCCACGGGTGGCCGATGGCGAGCTTGAATCCGGTCGGCTTGCCGCCGGACAGCTCGCGCAGGCGCGCCACGAACTGCAGCAGGCCCTCGGGCGTGTGGAAAGCGGAATGGCTGGCCGGCGAGACACAGTCCTCGCCCATCGGCACGCCGCGCGTCGCCGCGATTTCGGCGCTGACCTTGGCCGCCGGCAGCACGCCGCCGTGGCCTGGCTTGGCGCCTTGCGACAACTTGATCTCGATCATCTTGACCTGCTCGAGCGCCGCCTTCTCGGCGAACTTCGTCTCGCTGAAGACGCCGGCGCGCTCGCAGGCGCCGAAGTAGCCCGAACCCAGTTCCCACACGATGTCACCACCGTTTTCGCGGTGATAGGACGACAGCGATCCTTCGCCGGTGTCGTGGAAGAAGCCGCCGCGGCGCGCGCCCTCGTTCAACGCGCGGATCGCGTTCGGCGACAGCGAGCCGAAACTCATCGCGGAAATGTTGAACACGCTGGCCGAATACGGCCTGGCGCACTGCGGGCCGCCGATGACGATGCGGAAATCGTGGCTGTCGATCAGGGTCGGCGCCATCGAATGGTTGAGCCACTCGTACCGCTCGGCGTAGAGGTCGAGCTTGCTGTCGAACGGGCGCACGTCCGGCTCGTTCTTGGATCGCTGCGCAACCAGCGCGCGCTGCTCGTGCGAGAACGGCACCTCGTCGTTGTCCGCCTCGACCACGTACTGGCGCAGCATCGGCCGCACGTCCTCGAAGAAGAAGCGCACGTGCGACAGGATCGGGTAGTTGCGGCGCAGCGTCGATCTCCGCTGCAACAGGTCGGCCAGGCCGACGATCACCAGCACGCCGGAAACCAGCACCAGCAGCTGTGTCGCGACCCCGTTGCGCCAACCGGCCAGCGCCAGCACGAACACGAAGATGGCGAGCACGAACGCCAGATAACGAACGGGAAACCACTTCTCCATCGACGACTCCGGGGCGGCAGCAGAGTGCGCATCCTGCCACGGACCGCCGCTGCCGCCCGCAACGGGCCGTTCGTCGACGGCGCGGTCAGGCCAGTCAACGCTACTGCAGCGGCATGATCGCTACTTCGTGCGCAACGACCGCTGCCGTGACGGCATGCGGATCGACCTCGACCGAGAACAGCGCATCGCCTTTCACGTACAGCAACAGCACATTTCCTGATGGAAGCAGGCGGATGTCCTTCATCTCGTCGACGTCGTCCGCGAGCACGCGCAGATCGCGACCGTCCAGAGATGACAGCGAGACCCGCTTGGCATCGTTGCCGGACAAACGGGAATCGCCATTGGTGTCGCTTTCGACGGAAACATGCACATAGGTGATCGCCTCGGCAGTCTTGCCGTCACCGTTTCCCCGCGACAACGCGAACGACCTCAGGAGGATTCCGCTGTTGTTCGGCCGCAGCCAGTGCGTCGCACGCGTGGCGGCATCGAAGTACAGATAGTTGCGCTCCGAGACCGCCTCCTTCGAACTGGACGAGAACGCAAAGGTCTCCCGCACGAGCAAGGGGGCGCGCAGCCATGCGCTGCCGGGAATCGACTCGAACGAACCGAGCTGCTCGACCGAAATCTTGATTTCATCAGGATTTTGGTGCGCCACATCGGCGACGCGACGCTTGCGACTCAAGTCGTTGAACGTCTGCACCGCGACGAAAGCCATCAACAGCGTGACCAGCGCGCCGGCGCACAGGATCAGCATCGCATTGATGCGCCAGATGACCGAGAACAATCTGCGGATTTTCAAGATGCGGGAACCTGTATCCGGACACGCCAGCTTACGGCAAGCCGGGCTGTAAGCGATCTGGCAATGCTGCTGCAGCAGGCCACTCGGGCAAGGCAGCAGCGCTCGCCCTCGTCGCGTTGCGCCGGCACGAGGCGGCACGCTCGCGCGTCCGCACGAGGTGTTGCCGCTACACTTCCGGGATGGACGAAATCGAGCGCTCGAAGACGCCACGTCGCCGCAAAAGCGCTGCGCCCGCCGAGGCTGCGCCCGCGCCGGGAACGGAAGCCCCTGCCAAGCCGGCACGGCGCCGCGCGACGCCGAAACCGGTTGGCGACGAGACCGCGTCCGCCCCCGCCACCCCGCGCGCGCGGACACGGGCGCCGGCGCGCAGCACGGTCGGGACGGAAGCGGAAAAGGCCGCCAGCGCGCCGGCACAGCGCAAGCCGCGCGTGCGCAAACCGCCGGCAGCGACCGCGGAACTGCCGCTGCAAGCCACTGACGCAGCCGTCGACGGCGTCTCCGCGGTATCCATGACGCCACCACCGCCTGCGCGACCGCGCGAGGGCGACGCCGCAGCGCGTCACGCCGTCGCACCGCCGGCCGTTGCACCGTCTGTCGTCACGCCACCTGTCGCGGCACCGCCTAGCACTGCACCTCCTGCCAAGCCATCGTCCGTCACGGCATCGCCTGCCGCCACGCCACCACCTGTCGAACCACCCGCCGCCACACCATCCGCCGCCCTGCCGCCTGCCGTGACTTCACCTGTCATTCCGCCACTGGACACCGCATCACGCCCTGTCGCGCCATCGCGCGCCGAGCCGGAGCCCGCGCCGCGACCGGATTCGACCCGCGCCGCCCCCGAGGCGCGGGCGATGATTCCGTCGTTCGCGCGCAAACCGGTCGAGGCGACCACCAAGCCGCGACCGGCAACGGCACGACCGGCCGACACTTCGGCCAGCTCGGGTCAG
>JASLGB010000420.1 GCA_030150315.1 Dokdonella sp.
CTCGCGCAGCGGCTGTGGCGCCGGAGGCCGGCATGAAGCGTCTGCTGGCTGCCGCCATTGGCGCGGCGATCGTGGGTGTGGCCTGCGATCGCGGCGTGTCCGACCGGCACGCGGCGGAGCCGGCCCATGCCATCGAGGCGGCACCGGTCGCCGTGGCGGTGCCGTCGTCGCCGACGATCGGGCAGCAGCCCGATCCGGTGCCCGCGCCCGCCGTCGAGCGCGCGCCGGAGCTGCCGCGGCCAACCAGCGCAGCCTGCCTCGCAAACACCGGTTCGGCCACGGCGGCGCAGGCGCGCAGCGTGCATCGCTGGGTCGATTCGGCTGGAATCACCCATTACTCGGATCGTCAGCCGCCGGATTCCGCGCTCGATCACCGCGTCATCGACGTGCGCCAAGCCGAACCGATCACCGTGCTGGCCAGCGGGCACGATTCGAACCTGCCGGATGAGTTGCAGCGTCGCGCGGTGACCGATGCCCTTGGCGTACAGCGCGTGATGCGCGAGTCGCTCGGCGTGCAGCCACCTGCCGGAATCGTGTTGCGCGTGGTTTTCATCAAGGACGGCGAAACCTATGGACGCCTGATCGGAAGCCCCGCACTGGCGGGATCGGCCGGCGCCTATTCAACTGCGCAGCGCACGATTTTCGTGCGCCGGCAGGACATGGAAGAGGCCAGTTTCTCGGTATTGCGCCACGAGATCACGCACGCATTGGTGCATGAGTCGATCGGCAATCTGCCGACCCCGATCAACGAGGGAATGGCGGAGTACTTCGGCCGCTATCGCGTCGCTGGCCTCGGCGGGCAAATCGAGATTGGCGTTGGCGGTGCGGCGATCGTCGCCGCGGCTCCGACCGGCGACAACGCCGATGCGCTGGTCGATTTGCTGGCGCGTGATGGCGATGCGTTCTACGCGATGGACGGCGGTGCGACACGCGAGGCGCGCTACATGCGCGCCTATTCGCTGGTGGCGGTGTTGATGCGTGACGATGCCGGGCGCAAGGCATTGGCTGCGGTGCTTGCGGCGCAGCGCGCGGATGCGTGCCGGCCCGTCGCCGCCGAACGCATCCTGGCCCGTGAGTATCCGGGAGGATTGCCGACACTGGCCGATGCGTGGTCTGCATTCATGCATCGGCCGCCATCGGATATCCGCGCCTATTGAGCGATGGAACCGTTGCCTTCATCGGCGCCGCGAAGCAATTCTTTTCCGGTGTGAAAGCCAGTGGCCACTTCGGCAATGCGTTTTTCCGCCGGAAATCGCGGGTTTTCCCGGCATCGAGATGACTATGCGCACGCGAATGCAGTCGGATAGACTGGCGCCGTCGTGTTTGCACGTTGCCGCGATTCGATGTCGGCGCAATGGATGTCATGCCGTTTCATTGGATCGCTCCACGCGACCTGCATTCCCGGCGGGGAAACCCCATGTGGGGCAGGTGATTCAATCGGGATGTGGAGAGTTTCATGTCGGATCGTGAAATGGGTACCGTGAAGTGGTTCAACGAGAGCAAGGGCTTCGGTTTCATCAGCCGGGAGAGCGGCCAGGACGTGTTCGTGCATTTTCGCGCGATCAGCGGCACGGGCTTTCGCACCTTGCAGGAAGGCCAGAAGGTCTCGTTCCGTGTGGTTGAGGGACAGAAGGGCCTGCAGGCGGAAGACGTGACTCCAGCCTGACCGGAAATGGCATGCAGGAAAAGGCCGCGATACCAATCGCGGCCTTTTTCTTTGTGCCGTCTTTTCCGTGGCGACCTACGCCGGTGCGCTGCGCTGCAGCCAGATCAGCATGCCTTTGGCATTGAGCGAGGCGTCGATCGCCAGCAGTTGCCGGCAGCGCGCTTCGTCCACCGGCGCGCCGATGCGGCGCACTTCCGTCCAGAACAGCGCCTGCAGCGCCTCGGTCAGTTCGGTCTCCGCATCCACGGCACCGGCGCAGGCCCGCGCAAGATCCACTTGCGCATCGATCAGACGCAGCAGCGTTGCCGCACGTGCCTCCACGTCCTCGATGCGCGAGTAGTGCGTCAGCAGCATTGCGCGGGGTTGCCGCGCGAGCATCCGCGCGATGGTGGCCTTCATCGCCACCGGATCGAACTGGACCGGGCTGGTGGTCGGAAAGATCAGCGGCTCGCTGCCGCCGTCGAACTCGCGATAGCTGATGCCGAACACATCGCCGGTGAACCAGCTGCAGCTGGTCTCGTCGAACAGCGCAACGTGATGGCGCGCGTGGCCGGGCGCGTCGATGGAGTGCAGGCAGCGACCGGCGAGGTCGAGGTCTTCGCCGTTGGCGAGCGCGCGGATGCGCTGCAGCGGCACCGGCACGATGCGGCCGTAGTGGTGTTCGAGGGTCTCGGCGCCATAGACCTTCTCGGCGCTCGCGCGCAGCGCGGAGGGGTCGATCAGATGGCGCAGGCCGCTTGCCTGCGCCAGCACTTGCGCATTCGGGAGTTCGGCCAGAAGCGCGCCGACACCGCCGGCATGATCCAGATGGACGTGGCTGGCGATCAGCCAGCGCAGGTCCTCGCGCGCGATGCCGCGATCGGCCAGGGCTGCCAGAACGCGCGGCACGGTATGGCTGGTGCCGGCATCGAAAATCGCCGCCTGGCCATTGGATTCGATCAGGTAGCAGGCGCCGAAGCGGGGGCGTTCG
>JASLGB010000069.1 GCA_030150315.1 Dokdonella sp.
GCCATCGGCCAGATTGCCGGCGATGGCGCTGCCGCGATGCAGCTCGGCCACCAGCCGTACAACATACAGCCCTAGCCCCAGATGCGGCGCGGCCCCGGAACGGGTACCGCGATCGCGCACGGACACCAGCGAGTCGAACAGGCGCTCCTGCATCGCCGCGGGCAGAAGCGGGCCGGAATTGGCGACGCGCACCAGCACGCCGCCGCCGTCTTCGGTACTCAACGACAGCGCGATCCAGCCGTCTTCGGGCGTGAACGAGCAGGCGTTATCGAACAGCTTGTCCAGCGCCTGCGCAATCAGCTCCGGCGCACCATGGAACGGCACCGGTTGCGCCGGAACGTGCAGGCGCAACTCGCGCGGCGCCGCCAGCGCGCGGTAGCTCTCGGCGCAGCCTTCGACCAGGGCGCGCAGGTCGAAATCCTCCGCATCGGCGCCGGCGATGGCGCGCTCGATGCGATTGGCCTCGCTCATCGCACGCACGATCGCACCGAGGCGATCGGCGCCATCACGGGCGCGCACCAGATACGAGCGTGCCGCCTCGGGCAGGCCCTGATGCTCCAGGTTGTCCAGCGACGACTTCACGATCGCCAGCGGCGTATTGAGTTCGTGCGACAGCTTGGAAGCGAGCGTGCGCAGGTAATCGGTGTACGCGGCGACCTCGTCGAGCAGCTTGCGGAAGCTGCGCGCGAGATCGCCCAGCTCGTCCGGCGATTCGGCCAGCGGCATCGGGCCATCGAGCCGCCCGGACGTGTGCACGGCCTGTTCGGCCGCATTGCGCAGGCGGCGGATGCGGAACGACAGCGAAGCGCCGAACACCAGCAGGATCGTGCCGGAAATGGCCAGCGCAGCCAGCGTCGCCAGGGCAAGGCCGGCCAAGGCGCGGTTGGCCAGCAGCGGCAGCGCACGACTGGCCTGCTCCAGCACCAACGCGCCGCGCGGCCCTTCGGCGCCAAGGATCGGCACCGCCGCGGCCAGCACGACGACGCCGGGCGAGGCGTTGCGCCAACTGGTCGACGGCACGCCAGACAGCGCCTGCCACACTTCCGCCGCGTCGAGGCGCGCCGAGTTCGGGCCCAGTTCCGGCGAGCCATTCAGCGCCGGCGCGATGATCCAGCGATAGACGAGACCGGCAAAACGGCCCGATTCGTGCGGGTGGCTTGCGGCCGGTACTTCGGCCTGCCCGGCACCGGCCAGCAGCCAGCCGTCAGCGCTGACCAGTCGCGCGCGCGCGTGGTCGGGCACCAGCGGCTTCAGCGAGGCCGCCAGTGCCTCGTCGTAGCGCACCAGCTCGCGCGGCTCGGCCGGCTCGTTGCCGGCCAGCGCCGAATCGTGCGCGGCCAAGCCGATGCGCTGCAACGCCAGACCGCGCGGAAACTTCAGCTCCACGCGATAGCCCGAGCCGTCTTCCTGCCAGACACCGCTCAGTGTGTGCGGCAGCGGCTCGGCGGGTGGCTGTTGCGGCTCCGGCTGTGCGGCTGGCGGAACGCGCTCGGCCAGTTCCGGCAGCGGCACGGAAGTCGCCTCGAAGCGCCCCGGCGCGCCGCTGGCCAGCCGATAGCGACGCGCTTCGTCGCCCTGCATCAGCACCAGATCGACGTAGTCGCTGATTTCCACGCGCGGATCGCGCGCGTCAGCGCGTGCGCGCGTGGCGTCGCGCACGTCGGCCAGCAGATACAGCTCGCCGCCGCGTTGTGCCAGCAGCACGCGCAGCTTCTGCGCGTCGCCGGCCGGGCCCAGCGCCTGCGCGAACGGCCGCAGCGCCGACCAGTCGTCGGCATAGCCGTCCACGCGGATGGCTTCGGTCGCGCGCTGCACATACAGCGCGGGGCCGGCATCGGGAAGATCCAGCCGATTGGCCAGCAAGGCTTTCGCCAGCATCCCGGCCGAGGCCAGCAAGGCCTGCTCCTGCCCTTGCCGCAGCAAGGCTTCGGTCTGGCGCACGTACTGCCAGCCGGCCCACGGCAGGGCCAGCGTGGACAGCGCAACCAGCAGCAGTTTCAGGCGCAGGGACATCGCAAGAATCGCAAGACCGGAAGGAACCTGTCGGGATCAGCGGCCGGCGCGCGCGGCCACAGGCAAGGCCCGTTGCCGGACTTCAGCTTTTCCACCGGTAGCCCGCACCGTGCACGGTGTCGATCGCATCGAAACCCGGATCGAGGGCGAGGAATTTCTTGCGGATGCGCTTGATGTGCGAGGTGATGGTCGCGTCGTCCACGACCACCTGCGCATCGCGCATGAGCTGGTCGCGGCTTTTCACATGGCCGGGGAATCGCACCAGGGTGTGCACCATCCAGAACTCGGTCACCGTCAGCGGCACGTCAATGCCGTTCCAGGTCACGCGCATGCGCTCGGTTTCCAGCTTCAGCGGGCCGTGCGCGACGAGGCTGTCGGCGTCGGCAGGTTTCTTCATCGCCTCCATGCGCCGGAACAGCGCATTGATGCGCGCGGCGAGCTGGTGCAGCGAGATGTCCTTGGCCAGATAGTCGTCGGCGCCGAGGCGCAGGCCCGAGATCACGTCGAAATCCGAATCGCGCGCGGTCAGGAACAGGATCGGCAGCGCCGGCGATTTCGCGCGCAGGCTGCGGCACAGGTCGAAGCCGCCTTCCGGCTCGTCGCCAAGGCCGACGTCGATGATCACCAGCTCGGGCAGGCGGTGCGCGAATGCTGCCTCGGCCTCGAGGCGCGAGGCGTATCCGCGCACGTCGTAACCCAGTCGCGTCAGCGCTTCGGAATAGTTCGCGCGGATCAGGGGTTCGTCCTCGACGATCGCGATGTGGCGTGGCATGGCGGGCTCCGTGATGGCGACGGCCAGCTTATGCGCCCCGCTCGCGCAGGTGCAACGCCGCCAGCGCGCTTGCCACGACTTCGCCACAACTGGTCAGCCTCGCGCCCGCTTCGGGCCGCTGCCGCTGCCGCAGCGCGGCGTGCAATGGCGTCGTCATCAAAGGGAGTGGGAAATCATGGGCAAGATGCAGGCGATCGTTCTTTCGCTGCTGGTGGCGGCCATCGCGCCGTTCGCCACCGCGGCGGCACAGGGATTCGGCGCGATCGAGGCGCGCGACGCGGACGGCACGACACACGAGCTGGCCGCGCTGGAAAGCGACATCGACTACGCGATCGGCGGACTCGTCGCCGAAGCGCGCATCCGCCAGCGCTTCGTCAACCGCAGCAACGGCTGGATCGATGCCACGTATCTGTTGCCGCTGCCGGAAGGCGCGGCCGTGCACGACCTGCAGTTGCGCGTCGGCGGCCGCACGATCGTCGGCGAGATCCGCGAGAAGGAACAGGCGCGCAACGAATTTGTCGAGGCCGCCGCCAGCGGACGCCGCGCCAGCCTGGTCGAGACCTCGCGTGCAAACCTGTTCCGCACCGCGGTCGCCAACATCGGCCCCGGCGAGTCGGTCGAGGTCGACCTGCGCTGGTGGCAGCCGGTTGCCTACCGCGACAACCGCTTCACGCTGAACCTGCCGCTGACCTATACGCCGCGCTTCGTCGCCGGCGATGGCGTCGACACCGGCCATGCCCAGCGCGACGACACGCATTCGGCGCACGCACCGCAGGTAAGCATCGAAATCGCGCTGGATGCCGGATTCGAGCTGGCACGCATAGACAGTCCGAGTCATGCGCTGGAAGTGGCCGGCTCGGGCACAAAGCGCCGGCTGCGCTTCGCCGCCGGTGCCGTGCCGGCCGACCGCGACTTCGTGCTGGAGTGGACACCGGAACCGAGTGCGGCGCCGCTGTCCGGCGTGCTGGTCGAGCACTGGAACGGCCATGCCTATGCACTGGCGATGCTGCTGCCGCCGGCGCAACTGCCCGACCCGTTGCCGCGCGAGCTGATCCTCGCCATCGACACCTCCGGCTCGATGCAGGGCGGCTCGCTGGAGCAGGCCAAGGCCGCGCTCGACCTCGCCTTGCAGTCGCTGCGCCCGGGCGACCGCTTCAACGTGATCCAGTTCAACTCGGTGGTCGAGGCGCTGTTCGACAACGCCGTCGATGCCAGTCCCACCGACGTGCGCCTCGCCCGCGAATGGGTGTCGCGCCTGCGCGCCACCGGCGGCACCGAAATGGTGCCGGCGCTGCGCCGCGCGCTGGCCGGGCAGGCATCGCCGCAGCATGTGCGCCAGGTGGTGTTCGCCACCGACGGCGCGGTCGATGACGCCAACGCGCTGTACGCCACGATCGAGCAATCGCTCGGCGACTCGCGCCTGTTCACCATCGGCATCGGCAGCGCGCCGAACGCACGCTTCATCGAACGCGCGGCGACGCAGGGACGCGGCAGTTCGATCGTCGTGCGCCGCCTTGACGAAGTCGGCGAACGCCTGCGCGAACTGTTCGGCAAGCTCGATCGTCCGGCGCTGCACAACCTCGTGCTCGACTGGCCGACGCGTGCGGAGGCGTACCCGCAGCGCGTGCCCGACCTCTACGTCGGCGAGCCCTTGCTGGTCGTCGCGCGCCTGGACGCGCTGCGCGGCGAACTGCACGCCGAAGGCCGCTTGAGCGACGCGCCGTGGAGCGCCAACTTGCCACTGGGACGCGCCGCGCCCGCCAACGGCATCGCGCGATTGTGGGCACAACGCAAGGCGGACGACCTGCAACGGCGGCTGGAGCGCGGCGAGGACGTCGATGCGAACCGCGCGGCAATCGTGCAACTCGCGCTGGAGCACCACATCGTCACGCCGTACACCAGCCTGATCGCGGTCGAGCGCAAGCAGAGTGCGCACAACGATGCGGCGGTGAAGTCCGTGCGCTTCGCCAACGGCATGCCGGACGGCAGCCTCGATTGCGCCGCGACGGCCACGCCGGCGAGCTTGCAGGCGCTGATCGGCACCTTGCTGGTCGCACTCGGCCTGCTGCTGGCGGTGGCATCGCGCCGGCCGCGCATCGCACACGGCAGCGCGGCATGAGCGAGCACGCCGCCTCACGCCGTCGCGTTCGCCTGCGCCTGCTCGCCTGCGCACTCGCAGCGGCGGGACTGGTGCCGCTCGGCCACGCCGCGTTCCTGCACGCCAAGGCCGCGCTGGCCCAGGTTCTGCTCGAACGCGCGTGGCGGCAGGCGCAGGTCGATGGCAGCGCGCCACGACCATGGCCGTGGGCGGATACGGCGCCGGTCGCGCGCCTGCGCGCGCCGCGCCTCGGCATCGAACGCATCGTGCTGGAGGGCGACTCCGGCCGCACGCTGGCGTTCGGCCCCGGCCATTCGCCGTCCAGTGCGGCGCCCGGAACCCACGGCGTGACCGTGCTGAGCGCGCATCGCGATACGCATTTCGCTTTCCTGCGCGATCTGGCAAGCGGCGATCACATCGCGCTGGACACGCCGCGCGGCACCCGCCACTACCGCATCGACGACTTGCGCGTGTTCGATGTGCGCGATGGACAGGCGCACATCGCGCACGACCGCGACGGCCTCGTGCTGGTGACCTGCTTTCCGTTCGATGCGCTCGTCCCCGGCGGCCCGCTGCGCTATGTGGTCAGCGCAGTCGCGGACGAGCCGGCCATCGAATCGGCCAGCGAATCGCCATCAGGGATCACCGATTCCGCCCCGGCGCTGCGGCGTCACGCCATCGCGCAACGTTGAAATGGCATCGCAGCCGAACAGGAACCGCCACGATGAAATCCGATCCGCACACCCGCCCCGATCCGAACGCCGAACTGCACAGCCGTGAACCCATGCGCGTGGTGTTCGCACTGGTCGCGCTCGCGCTCGGCCTGATCGCCTCGCTGCATTTCTGAGGACGACGCCATGACCCTGCTGCGCGAATACCTGGAAGCACTGGCCGCACGCCAGCCCGCCGACGAAGCGCCGAGGCGCGAGCCGTCGAACGATTCCCTCGTGACCGCGACGCGTCGCAGGCGCTTCCTGCTCTGCACCCAGGCCGATGATCTGGACGACCCGGACTGGCTTTCGATCTGAGCGTTTTGCTGGGCCGCGCCGGATGCTTTCCCTCCCGCATCCGGCGCGGGGTTTTTGAGGGCCGGGGAAGATATCCCGTGCCGAAAGCAGCCGCCTGACCGCTCTTTGTCCCCGGTATTCCACGCCACCGTCCTGGCGCTCCTCCCGGAACTCGGCCAACTGGACCGAGTACAGATCGCCAAGCTCACCGGCGTGATGCCCATAAACCGCGACAGCGGCCAGGGCAAGTCAAACGACGGATCCTTTGCGGAGGCGCCCCGGTACGTGTTGCGCTGTCCATGGCCACGCTCTCGGCTGTGCCGTGCGATCGGACCGAGAGAGCGCACGACCAGCCGCTTAAATCCCGCGGGAAGCTGGGCTAGGTCGCGCTCGTGTCGTGACTGCGAAAGTGGCTCGGGAACATCAATGCCAGGCGCCACGAGGAACTGCTGGCCGACGCCTTGGCGTTGGCCTGAATGACGCGCTTCAAGACAG
>JASLGB010000187.1 GCA_030150315.1 Dokdonella sp.
TCCATCTGGAGAACGCCGCACGCAAGTTCGGCGTCTACGGCCGGCATCAGGCGGCCGCCCGCGCGATCGCGATGAACATGATCTCGCTGTAGGCCACTCTTGCCGCAGGGAAACCCGTGCGCGGAAGCAGCCCGCGTCGCGGCGATCAATCAGACGCGGTAGCCGCGGTGGATCGCCACGATGCCGGCCGACAGGTTGCGCACATCCACGCGCGCCAGACCGGCCGATTCCATCATCGCCTTCAGGGTGTCCTGATCCGGGTGCTTGCGGATCGATTCGGCCAGGTAGCGGTAGCTGGCTTCGTCGCCGGCGATCATCGCGCCGATGCGCGGCAGCACCTGGAACGAGTGGAAGTCGTACAGCGGTTTCAACAGGTCGGACTTGACCGCCGAGAACTCCAGCACCAGCGCGCGACCGCCGGTCTTTAACACGCGATGGATCTCGGCCAGCGCATTTTCCTTGCGCGTGACGTTGCGCAGGCCGAAGGCCATGGTCACGCAATCAAAACTCCTGTCCGGAAACGGCAAGGCCTCAGCGTCCATCTGCGACCAGTCCAGCCCGCGCGCCAGCCCGCGGTCGAGCAGGCGATCGCGCCCGACACGCAGCATGTCGCCGTTGATGTCGCCAACGACGACGCTGCCGGACTTGCCGACCTTCGGCAGCAGCAGCGCGGCGATGTCGCCGGTACCGCCAGCCAGATCGAGCACGCGATCGCCCTCGCGCACGCCGCTGGTGCCGACGAAGTAACGCTTCCACAGCCGATGCACGCCGAACGACATGAGGTCGTTCATGATGTCGTACTTCTTCGCGACCGAAGTGAACACTTCGCCGACAAGGCGCGCCTTGTCCGACGAGGGCACGTCGCGATAGCCGAAATGGGTGGTTCCGCCGGGCTCGTTCATGCCGCGCATGGTACCGCAGCCGCCCACCCAATCGCGTTGCGGTACGACGACGCAATCGGGAAAAGCGACGGCAACGCCGGCGCCAGCAGGGCGATGCTAGACGTGGCGCGAGGCGCCGCGCTGCTGCAGCTCGTCGAGATAGGCCTGCCAGTTGACTGCATGGCCGCGGCCCAGGGCATACAGCACATCCCACGAGAAAATGCCGCTGGCATGGCCATCGGAGAAACGCAGCAGGACGGCGTAGTGGCCGACCGGCTCGACCGCGTCGATGGCCACGTCGGCCTTGCCGGTGACCAGGATTTTCTGCCCCGGCCCGTGCCCCTGCACCTCGGCACTTGGCGAGTTCACGCGCAGGTATTCGGCAGGCAGGCGGAACGTCTCGCCGGTGTCGAACGAGACCTCCAGCACATGCGAGGCGCGATGCAGGACGATGTCGGTCGGTACGGGCGTGTTCATCGTGGCGGGACGCAGTCGGATGCGGATCGCCTGCCACGACGCGGCGCAGGCGCGCATCGTGGGCGGTCCGTCAAGGGCAAGCGGGGCGATCGCCGAGGCCGCGGAAGGCCGCCGACCGCTGCGCGCGGAACCGCGCCGGCATCGGCCAGGGCGAACGGCGAGGGTCGCACTAGTGCAGCAGTTTCGGCGCGCGCGGACGCTGCGGATCGGCCGGCGATCCGGCGACCTGCCACAAGGCTTCCAGATAGCCCGAGCCGAATCCGATCGAGCCGATCGCCTCGAATTCGTAGGCGCCGGTGTCCGGATACCACTGTGCGTTCGGATCCAGCTCGCGCAGCACCAGCGCATCGCGCTCGATGCCTTCGAGCTGGCCGACGTAGCTGATCTCGCCTTCGTCGTCCTCGACCATGTTGACCGCGATCAGCGGCGCCAGCGCCGAGGCCGACTGCGCGATCGAGGTCCAGTCGTCGAGACGGAAACCGTCCGGAATCACCAGGGTTTCGCCACGCAGCGCCAGTGCCTTGTCGACGAACTCGCGCGACGGATCGGTTTCGACCAGGGTGATGTCGGCGATGGCGATCGCGATGTAGCCGTCGAAACGCATCGCATCGCCCACCTCGGCGATCAGGCAGTACTCGCGCGACAGGCCGACCACATAACCGTGGATCACGCCCGGCTGCAGCCCTTCGCGCTGCAGGCGCAGCGGGATGTGCTGCTCAAGAGCCTCGCGCAGCTCGGCGCGCGGACCGCGGGCTTTGAAGGGGACGATGGTGTTCATTGGCGTATGGTCGGACAGCGGGACGATGGGTGCAAGCCGGAGGGGCGGCAGCGGCACGGCGGCGCGCTGCCGATTCCGTCAAAGGATGTAACGCGACAGATCCTCGTCATGGACGAGGCCGCCGAGGTGCGCATCGACATAGGCCGCATCGATGCGGTACTGCTGGCCGGTCTTGTCGGACGCCTCGTAGGAAATCTCGTCGAGCAGGCGCTCGAGCACGGTATGCAGCCGTCGTGCGCCGATGTTTTCGGTGCGCTCGTTGACCTGGAACGCGATCTCCGCCAGCCGCGCCACACCGTCGTCGGTGAACTCGACGCCGACGCCTTCCGTGCCGAGCAGGGCGGTGTACTGCTTGGTCAGCGCGTGGTGCGGCTCGGACAGGATGCGCCGGAAATCCTCGGCGGCCAGAGCGGAAAGCTCTACCCGGATCGGGAACCGCCCCTGCAGTTCCGGCACCAGATCGGAAGGCTTGGCCAGCGAGAACGCACCCGAGGCGATGAACAGGATGTGGTCGGTCTTGACGATGCCGTAGCGCGTCGACACGGACGATCCCTCGACCAGCGGCAACAGGTCGCGCTGCACGCCTTCGCGCGAAACACCGGCGCCGCCGAATTCGCCGCGCTGCGCGATCTTGTCGATCTCGTCGATGAACACGATGCCATTCTGCTCGGCATTGGCGATGGCCTGCGTCTTGATGTCCTCGTCGTTGACGAGCTTGCCGGCCTCCTCCTCGATCAGCAGCGGACGGGCCTGCGCGATCGTCAGTTTGCGCGCCTGCGTCTTGCCGCCCTGCAGCGACTGGAACATGCCACGCAGCTGGTTGGTCATCTCCTCCATGCCCGGCGGCGACATGATCTCGACGCCGACGTTGACCGAGAAATCCAGTTCGATCTCGCGCTCGTCCAATGCGCCCTCGCGCAACTGCTTGCGCAGTTTCTGGCGCGTGTCGGCGTCGCGCGTGTCGACCGCCGGCGGCTCGTTGGCGAAACCGACGCCCTGCCGGCGCGGCAGCAGCGCATCTAGGATGCGATCTTCGGCGCGATCCTCGGCCTGCGTGCGCACGCGCGCCTTGGCGTGCTCGCGCGCCATCTTCACCGCCGCCTCGGCGAGATCGCGCACGATCTGCTCCACGTCCTTGCCGACGTAGCCGACCTCGGTGAACTTGGTCGCCTCGACCTTGATGAACGGCGCGTTGGCCAGGGTCGCCAGACGGCGCGCGATCTCGGTCTTGCCGACGCCGGTCGGGCCGATCATCAGGATGTTCTTCGGCGTCACTTCCTCGCGCAGCGACGGCTCCAGCTGCATGCGCCGCCAGCGGTTGCGCAGCGCAATGGCGACCGCGCGCTTGGCCGCCTTCTGGCCAATGATGTAACGGTCGAGTTCGTTGACGATTTCGCGGGGAGTCAGTTCGGACATGGCTGTTTGGATGCGCTCTTGGCTCTTTGCCGCCGGGGCGGCGAATGATTCCGATGCCGCCGTTCGAGAGGGCGGCTCTCCATCCCGCGGCAGACTGCGACGCGGGATCGGCGGGCGAGCGGGAACTAGAGTTCCTCGATCGTCGTGTTGTGATTGGTGTAGATGCAGATGTCGCCAGCGATCTTCAGTGCCTTCTCGACGATCAGCCGCGGCGACATGTCGGTGTTTTCCATCAGGGCCTTGGCCGCCGACAGCGCAAACGGGCCGCCGGAGCCGATCGCGATGAGGCCGCTCTCGGGCTCGAGCACGTCGCCGTTGCCGGAAATCAGCAGAGAGGCTTCCTTGTCGGCCACTGCCAGCATCGCCTCAAGCCGGCCAAGGCGGCGATCCGT
>JASLGB010000098.1 GCA_030150315.1 Dokdonella sp.
CGCTTCGAGGGCTGGGAATTGCAGAAGGCGATCAGCGGCTACACCACGCACGAAAGCGTGCTGGATCTGCCGGTGTTCCCGAACACGCAGGACATGGCCGAGCTGGTCGCGCGGGTCGATGCCTGGCTGGATGCGGGCAAACCGCTCCATGGCTACTTGATCGACGGCCACGGCATCTACACATGGGGTCGTGACATGGCCGAAACGAAGCGCCATCTGGAAGCATTCGAATTCATGCTCGCCTGCGAGCTGGATCTGCACCTGCTGCGAGGCAACCGATGAGCCGACTGCGCATCTACCAGGACAGCCAGGGCGACGCACCGCTGTCCAACCACACCGAGCACTCCGACATCGCCAACCAGCTGCGCGCAGTCGGCGTGCGCTTCGAGCGTTGGCAGGCGACGCAGCCGGTCGAGCCGGGCGCGAGCCAGGACGAAGGCATCGCCGCCTATCGCGCCGACATCGATCGCCTGATGCGCGAAGAAGGCTATCAAGCCGTCGACGTGGTCAGCCTGAAGCCCGACCACCCGGATCGCGCCGCCTTCCGCGCCAAGTTCCTCAGCGAACACACGCACGCCGAAGACGAAGTGCGCTTCTTCGTCGCCGGAGCAGGCCAGTTCACCCTGCACATCGAGGACAAGGTCTACGAAGTGCTGTGCGAACAGGGCGACCTGATCGGCGTCCCGGACGGCACGCGCCACTGGTTCGACATGAGCGAGTCGCCGTACTTCGTCGCCATCCGCCTGTTCACCAATCCGGCCGGATGGGTCGCCGAGTTCACCGGCGAGGACATCGCCGAGCGCTTTCCGCGCATGACGCCGCACGCCTCCGCGCAGGCCGGCTGACATGTCCTACCTCGACGAATCGCTGGCGCCCGGTGAAACCATCGTCGCGCGCTTCAGCCTGCACTGGACGGCGAAGTGGCGGCTGATCGTGTTCCTGCTGCTGGCGATCCCGACGCTCGGCATCGCCTTGTTCGCCGCGCTGTACGAATGGCTGCGCCTGCGATCGATCGAGCAGGGCGTCACCAACCGCCGTGTCGTGCGCAAGACCGGCATCGTCAGCCGCACCACCGAGGAACTGCGCCTTGCCTCGATCGAGACGATCGATCTGCGCCAGTCCGCGTGGGGTCGCCTGCTCGGCTTTGGCGATGTCGTCCTGACAGGCCGCGGCGAGAGCGCCATGGTGTTTGCGCGGCTGGCCGCGCCGATCGACGCCAAGCGCGCGATCGAGGGCGCCTACGCCGCGCACGTGGAGCATGCGCGCGTGCAGCAGCCCGCCGCCTCGCCCTGATCCGTCTTCCGCGCCGCACGGCGCACCCGCATTGCCAGGAGTTCGCCGTGGCCAAGGCCATCCTCACCGACATCGAAGGCACCACCAGCTCGATCCGCTTCGTCAAGGACGTGCTGTTTCCGTATGCGCGCCAGCGCCTTCCCGCCTTCATCGAAACGCATGCCGACACGCCCGAAGTGCAGCACTGGCTGCACGAGGCCGCGAAGGAAGCCGGCTGGGTTTCCGCATCGCGCCAGGAAATCATCGACCTGCTGATTTCGTGGATCGACGCCGACCGCAAGTCGACCGCGCTGAAGGCGCTGCAGGGCATGATCTGGAAGGACGGCTACGAAAGCGGCGAATACCGCGCGCATCTGTACCCGGAAGTGGCGGCGCGACTGCGTGCCTGGCGTGACGAAGGCAAGCGCCTGTACGTCTACTCGTCCGGCTCGGTACCGGCGCAGAAGCTGTTCTTCGGCTACAGCGAGGGCGGCGACCTGACGCCATTGTTCGACGGCTACTTCGACACCGAAACCGGCGGCAAGCGCGAAGCCGATTCCTACCGCCGCATCGCCGACGCCATCGGCTTGCCCGCCTCGGAAATCCTGTTCCTTTCCGACATCGTCGAGGAGCTGGACGCGGCACACGCCGCCGGCATGGCGACGACCCTGCTCGCCCGCGCGCCGGACACCTGCCCGGTCAACGGCACGCATGCCTGCGTCGCCGATTTCGACGCGATCGCCTGACGCACGACGGACACTGCTTGCACGCCCTGATTGCCTCCCTCGTCGACGGCTTGAGGCTGGTCGCGCTGCGCGAACCCCCGGCGCGCAGCCGGCTTGCCGGCCCCGGCGTGTTCTTCACGCTGGCCGCGGTGTATCTGGCTGCCGCCACCGCCCTCGCCGCGTGGACGTTCGCGGCACCGCTGCTGCTCGACTCGCACGGGCTTGCCAACAGCCTCGCCGAAGTGCTGCTGGTGCTCGCGATCAGCTGCGCGCTGGTGTTCGCGGCGCGGCGCGACATCGTGTGGCACGCGGCGTCCGTGCTGCTCGCCGCCGCGACCATCGGCATGTTGCTGGTGCGCGGGCCGCTGACCCATCTCGCCAACGCTCTCGACGCGCAGGGCCTCGCCATCGCGGCCACGCTGATCGACCTGCTGCCACTGCCGTGGTGGCTGCTGATGCTGCTGGTGTTCGCGCACTGGCTGGCGCCGCGCCCGCTCGTTCGCGTGGCCTGGTCGACCCTGCTCGCCTTCGCCCTGTTTGCGCTGGCCTGGGGCTGCCTGCCGTCGAACCTGCCACTGGCCACGGCATCGCCCGAAACCATGGTGGACAGCGGCGATGACGCCGGCACCGACGCACCGGCCGACCACGACAGCGAGCCCGCCGCATTCGATGCGGAGCAGCTGATGTACGACCAGCCGGCGCTGCTCGATACCGCCTTGGCAGCGCTGCAGCCGCAAACGCCCGGGAAAATCGATCTCTACGTGGTCGCCTTCGCGGGCGATGCGCAAGAGGACGTGTTCCGCAACGAAGTGGAATACGTCGCGCGCCTGTTCCCGCAACGCTTCGGCACGACCGGTCGCACGCTGGTGCTGCAAAACAATCCGGCATCCATCCACACGCGCCCGCTCGCGACCTGGACCAACCTGCATCGCGCACTCGATGCGATCGCGAAGAAGATTGATCCGGCCGAGGACATCCTGCTGCTCTACCTCACCTCGCACGGTTCGGAAGACCACCAGTTGCTGGTCGACCTCGATCCGCTGCCGCTCAACCAGATCGAGCCGGCCGACCTGGCCGACGCGCTCAAGACCTCGCCGCGCCTGCGCTGGAAGGTGGTGGTGGTGAACGCCTGCTATTCCGGCGGCTTCGTCGATGCACTGCGCGACGACTCGACCATGGTCATGGCCTCGGCTCGCGCCGACCGCACCTCGTTCGGCTGCGGCGCGGACTCGGACATCACCTGGTTCGGCAAGGCCTTCCTCGCCGAGGCACTCAACCAGACCACATCCCTGCGCGAAGCCTTCGATCGCGCGAAACAGTCCATCGCGCAGTGGGAAACCGCCGAAGGCGAGGAGCATTCCGAGCCGCAGATCGCCACCAGCGCGGCGATCGAGGCGCGACTGGCGGCGTGGCAGCGCGGCCTCGTTCCCGGCGCGCCGCTTCCCTTCGCGCCGGCCTCCGCGCAACCGTGATCGGGCGTTTCCTGCAATAATCCGCGCCGGCCAGCGCCCGGCGCGACACGGCCCCGTAGCTCAGCTGGATAGAGCGCGCCCCTCCTAAGGGCGAGGTCGCAGGTTCGAATCCTGCCGGGGTCGCCATAAAATCAACGACTTACGTGAAAATTGAAACTAGGGCATCTCGCCGTAAGTGCGTTGTAAGTGCAGGGCGAGCCAGTAGGCTCGCAGCACGCAGCGACAGCCGCCACGAAACGCGCTTTCTGGCCTTAGCGATTGCACGACGGTTTGGGGTCGGATCGGACGGCCAAACGCTCTAGCGATTTGCAAAGCGCAAAATTGCGTTTTGCGGATGGCGCAAAGGGGCGCATTTCAAATGCGACCCTTCCGCACTTGCCGGTGATCCTCGCGGGCGCGCGCGTGACTAGGCACGTTTGAAACGGAGAAAGTCGCAAAGGGCCGTCCCTTGCGGGCGCGTGCGCGGCTGGTCACTCGGATTTGAAATGTGAGTGAACCCCTCGCGGGTTTTGCGATTTCA
>JASLGB010000134.1 GCA_030150315.1 Dokdonella sp.
GCGATGCAGTACGCGATCGGCGATCCGTTCGGCGATTTCTTCCGCCGCTACGGCGCTGCGCTCGCGCTCACCACGCTCGCCTTCCTGCTGCTGTTCAAGATCCCGGAGCAGGCGACGATCGGCGGCATCATGGGGCCGTTCTATCGCGACATGGGTTTCAGCCAGACGCAGATCGGCACGATCACCAAGATCTACGGCATCTGGATCGGCATCGCCGGCGCCTTCATCGGCGGCGCGATGGTCGTGCGCTGGGGGCCGTGGAAGCCGCTGTGCGCGATGATCCTGCTGTGCGGTAGCTGCAACCTGCTGTACCTGCTGCTGATTGCCTACCCCGGCGATCCGTGGGTGCTGACCGCCGTGATCTCGGCGGAAAATCTCACGCTCGGCATGCTCGGGCCGCCGACGGTCGCGTTCCTGTCCGCGCTGGTGAACCGCGAGCACACGGCCACGCAGTACGCGCTGCTGAGTTCGCTGGTGAACCTTCCGGGCAAGGTGCTCGGCATTTTCGCGGGCGGCATCGCCACGTCGGTCGGCTATGGCGCGTATTTCGTGATCACCGTGCTGGCGCTGGTGCCGGCAACGATCCTGCTGATCTGGCTGTGGCCGCGCTATCGCGACATCGGGCGGGAAGGCGTGTAGCAGCCGGTCGATTCAGTGGCGGGCGAGGGGGGCACAGTAGTCATAGGCATGGGTGATAGCGATTGTGTTTCCTTCCTGAAACCCGCCGTGTTCGGGATTGATGGTGCAGAACTCAAAGACGCCCCGTTTGGACTGAAGAAGTCCAACACCGAGGGTATCGGGCTCACAATGTGGCCTCACTTCAAAATAGGCTCGTTTTCTGTAGCGGAAGTCACCGCTCCCCCACTTGGTGAAATCAACGAAGCCCGCTGCATGGCTTTTGTCGGTTTCGACTAACCAGCCATCGGGGGGAAGCGTCGTCTAAAAAGATGCGATTCGCACTTTCACTCTCCCGCTGGTGTACCCGCGCCACGTCACGGCGTCATGCGGCAACGACGCACAGCCGCCGAGTAGCGATACAAGTAGAACCAGCGTCCGGTGCATGGATGTTCCCCAATGGAAACCGTCAGGTTGTTGAGAAACGGCCTGCTAGTGAGGCGTGTCGAGACGCTGAAGCCGCTTGAGCCATTCTGCATGGCTCTCACGATCCGACGGCCAGACCATGATCGCCGCAGTCGTTCCTGTTGGTACGAAAAAGATGGCGGTATCCCCTATGTTTCCCCGGAGATGAGTGCAGCCCGCAATGTTCAGTGTTCGTACGCCAGTCGCCGGGCCCTTGAACACGCGTGTCGGGACTGAAAACGTAGTGGCGGTCTTGGCGCCTGCGCCCGGATTTACGCATTCGAGCGTATCGTCTCCAGCTGGCGATGGCTCACACGTCGATGCTGCTGGAAAAAGTTCTACTTCCCGCCCTATCAGTCGGATGCCTGTGATCTCCCCGAGAAAGATCGATCCGTACCTATCCAGATGGTCCGGGTCGGGTGTCATGGTGCGGCACGCGTAGCAACTGGCGGTGGGGAGCAGCAGGAGAAAGGCAACGATCAGGGAAAAACGCGCCATGTTCAGTTCCCGTGGATTGCACCGAGCAGACGCGGGCCGCGCGCACCGGTTACCTCGGGGAGGTTGCCCGGCTCGCCGGCGAGGCGCGCCTTGGCCAGCCAGGCGAAGCCGATCGCTTCGACGTAGTCGGGATCGACGCCGAGCGCCGAGGTGCTGGCCAGCGTCATCGCGGGGAGCTGCGCGCGCAGCGCTTCCATCAGCGCATCGTTGTGCACGCCGCCGCCGCAGGCGTAGACCTCGCGCGTGGCCGGAGCCAGCGTGCGCAGCGCGTCGGCGATGCTGCGTGCGCTCAGGGCGAGCAGGGTCGCCTGCACGTCGACGGCCGCGAGGCCGTCCGCCAGGCGCGCGTCGAGCCAGGCGAGATTGAAGTCCTCGCGGCCCGTGCTCTTGGGTGGCGGCGCCGCGAAGTACGAATCGGCCAGCAACGCGGAAAGCAGGCTTTCGTCGACGCGACCGCTGCGCGCCCATGCGCCCCTGTCGTCGCGCGGCTGGCCGAGGTGGCGTTCGGCCCAGGCATCGAGGAGGCAGTTTGCCGGGCCGGTGTCGAAGCCGCTGACGCGCCGTGCCGCGTCGCCCGACGCGGGCGCGAGCAGGGTCAGGTTGGCGATGCCGCCGAGATTGAGGATGGCGCGCGGGATCGCTTCGTCGGCGAATACGGCCGCATGCAGCGCCGGCAGCAACGGTGCGCCCTGGCCGCCGGCAGCCACGTCGGCGCGCCGGAAGTCGGCCACCGTGGTGATGCCCGTGCGTTCGGCGATGACATTCGGATCGCCGATCTGCAAGGTGAAAGGATGCAGGCCGCCGACGCGGTGGCGCACGGTCTGGCCGTGCGAGCCGATCGCGGCGATGTTGAGCCGATCGATGCCGGCACCCTGCAGCAGCGCCTCGGCGGCGTTGGCAAAGTGCATGCCGATTTCGACGTCGAGGCGTCCGTAGTCATCCAGCGGAATCGCCGCATTCGAGGTCGCCAGCGCTAGCACGCGCTGGCGCAACTGGTCGGGATAGGCGGTGGTGCGGGCCGCGAGGACGCTCGGCTGCGTCGCGTCGTCGAAGGCGACCAGCGCGGCGTCGATGCCGTCCGCGCTGGTGCCCGAGATCAGGCCGAGGAAGTACCGCTGCCGGTCCGCCACGCGGGTCAGTTGCCGGCGCGGGCGTAACGCAGGGTTTCGATGGTCTGCAGTCGCGCCAGCATCGGCGCGGTCTTCTGCTTGAACTGCGCCAGCTGCGCCGCGGGAAGCGGTTCGGCAATCGGCAGCGTGACGGTCAGCGGATTGCGGTGCTGGCCACTGACGCGGAATTCATAATGCAGGTGCGGGCCGGTGGCGAGGCCGGTCATGCCGACGTAGCCGATGGTCTGGCCCTGGCTCACGTTCTGGCCGACCTTGATGTTGGCGAAACGCGACATGTGGCCGTAGGCGGTCGTGATCGTGCTGTTGTGCTGGATCGTGACGAGGTTGCCGTAGCCGGAGCTCCAGCCGCGGAAGATGACCTTGCCGGAGCCGGCGGCGCGAATCGGGGTGCCGGTGGGCGCGGCATAGTCGACGCCCTTGTGCGCGCGCATGTAGCCGAGGATCGGGTGCTTGCGGCCGGTGGAGAACACCGAGGAAATGCGCGTGAATTCGACCGGGGTGCGCAGGAAGGACTTGCGCAGCGGGCGGCCGGCTTCGTTGTAGAACAGGGCTTCGCCGCCGGCGTTGGTATAGCGGATCGCGGTGTAGCGCTTGCCCTGGTTGATGAAGGTCGCGGCGATCACTTCGCCGTCGCGCAGACGCTCGCCGTCGCGGTAGACGTCGTCGTAGATCACGCTGAAGCTGTCGCCCTCGCGCAGGTCCTGCGCGAAGTCGATGTCGTAGCCGAATGCATTGGCGAGCTTGAGCACCATCGCGTCGCTGAGCCCGGCCTGCTCTCCGGCATAGAAAAGAGAGCGCGTGACGACACCGTGCGCGACATGCGTGCGTCGCTCGACGGCGCGGTCTTCGGTGGTCTCGTTGACGTTGTCGGCATCAAACCGCAACACGACGCGCGTGGCATCGTCGCGTTCGAAGCGCATGGCGGCGAGGCTGCCGTCTTCACCCACCTGGAACGCAAATTCCTGGCCGGGACGAATGCGGCGCAGCGGAGAGGCGTCGTTCTGCGAGTCGAGGGCGCGGTGCAGCTCGCTCGGGCTGTAGCCCTGTTCGCGGAAGATGTCGGACAAGGACTGGCCGGCGCGGACGCTGACGATGTGCCAGTCGCGCTCCGCGTCTGCCTGCGCACCGTATCCGCCGATCGCGGGATCGGCCTCCATGCCGGGCGGCAGTTGCGGCAGGTCGATGTCGAGCGTGGTGTAGGGAATGGGTTCGGCGTCGTGTCGCGGCGCGTTGGCCCAGCTCGGGATGACGATGCCGGCGAGCGCGGTCAAAAGCAGTGCGACTCCGCCCAGGATCCAGTGCTCGGCACGCCAGCTGATCGGGGATGTCGTCAGGTTCTGCACGAAGGTCCAGTTGGACCAGCGCGAGTAGAAGTGGAAGTGCTTGCGCTGCGCATGACGCCGAATCGCGAGCCGGCGGCTTTTTACGCGCGGGGAATGGGAGGTATCGTTGGTATCGGTCACGGTCGCGGTCCGTTGAATCGCGCGGTACCATAAATGGCTCGCGCAGGCGACGTCAATGCCAAGCGCAACAATGAGTTGCGATGGGTCTTTCATCTAACGTTTTATTAACCGCGCAGCCTTTTTCGTGCGTTTTGGCGTCCTCGCAGTCCCTGAGACGGTGCGTGGGCCGCCAGCCGCACCTGCCGTGTCGCGTGGCGTCAGAACTTTCTTCCCGAGGCAATCCATGAACACCATTCAACACGCGCTCGACCTGATTGGTCGCGGCGCGGACGAGATCATCAAGCTTGAGGAGCTGGAGGCGCGTCTGAAGACCGGCCGTCCGCTGCGCGTCAAGGCCGGGTTCGACCCGACTGCGCCGGACCTGCATCTCGGCCATACCGTTCTGCTCAACAAGATGCGCCAGTTTCAGGACCTCGGGCATCAGGTGGTGTTCCTGATCGGCGACTTCACCGGAATGATCGGCGACCCGACCGGAAAGAACGTCACGCGCAAGGCGCTCAGCCGCGAAGACATTCTCACCAACGCGCAGACCTACGCCGACCAGGTGTTCAAGGTGCTGGATCGCGAGCGCACCGAGGTGCGCTTCAATTCCGAGTGGTTCGGGCAGATGGATGCGGCGGGCATGATCCGGCTGGCGGCGCGTCACACCGTTGCGCGCATGCTCGAGCGCGACGATTTTGCCAAGCGCTACGCGGCGCAGCAGTCCATCGCGATCCACGAATTCCTCTATCCGCTTGTGCAGGGACATGACTCCGTGGCCCTGAAGGCGGACGTCGAGCTCGGCGGCACCGATCAGAAATTCAACCTGCTGATGGGGCGCATGCTGCAGGAGGACGCCGGTCTGCCGCCGCAGGTGGTGCTGACCATGCCTCTGCTCGAGGGATTGGACGGCGTGCAGAAGATGTCCAAGTCGCTCGGCAACTACATTGGAATCGCCGAGCCGGCGATCGACATCGTCAACAAGACAATGAAGGTCGGCGACGAGCTGATGTGGCGCTGGTACGATCTGCTGAGCCTGGAGCGTTCGTCCGCCGACATCGCAGCGATGAAGAAGGATGTCGCGGCCGGCCAGCTGCACCCACGTGACGTCAAGCTGGCCCTCGCCCGCGAACTTGCCGCGCGCTTCCAGGGCGCGGCGGATGCCGATCGTGCCGTCGAGCAGTGGGTCGCGCTCGTGCGGGAGCAGCGCGTCGATGTGGATCTGCCGTTGCAGGATGTTGTCGTGCCGGCCGAAGGCCTGCGCGTCGCGCCCCTGTTCGTCGCGGCAAAGCTGGCGGCGAGCAATTCCGAGGTCTCGCGCAAGCTGGGCGAGCGTGCTGTTCGCATCGATGGCGAGGTTGTCGAGGATCGCGAGCGGGTGTTCGCGCCCGGCGAAGAGCACCTCCTGCAGATCGGCAAGCGATCGTTCGCGCGGGTTCGCCTGATCGCGGGCTGAATTCCTTTCCGCGGACGGCAGAAAACCTCTTGACGTCCGCGGAAACGGGTGTAGGATTCGCGGCCCTTCGCAGTCGGGTGGATGCGGGGGTTGCCCAGGAAGGGCGGGATTTGGAGCTGCGGAAAGAGAGTGGCTCTGAGGGGTTGACGAAACGGAGTTTG
>JASLGB010000170.1 GCA_030150315.1 Dokdonella sp.
AGCGGCTCGCCGGAATAGGCATCGCGGTAGCGTTTGGCGATGTCGTCCTTCTTCGTCGCCTGCTGCAGCCACAGGTTGATTGTCATCGTGATGCCGCGGAAATGCGGTGCGACATGCGGCATGAATTCGACCGGCAAGCCCAGGTGGCGCGTGACTTCGCGCTCGTGCAGATGGTCGGCGAGCGCATACGGCATCAGGTTGTCGCGCAGTTTTTCCGGGTCGTTCCGATCCGACGGCGTGGTGCCGGCGCCGGAATATCCGGACACGCCGAAGCAGACCGGCGGCGCCGCGAGTGCCTCCTTCAGCGGCGCAATCACCAGTTGCATGGCTGTGGCGTAGCAGCCGGGATTGCTGATGCGCTTCTGACCGGCGTAGCGCGCTCGCGTGAGTTCGGGCAGGCCGTAATACCAGGCGTCGTCGAAGCGGTGATCGGCGGAGAGGTCGACGATCAGCGTCTCCGGCCGGGCGGCGTCGATGGCTGCAACAAAGTCGCCACTCTTGCCGTTCGGCAGCGCCAGCACGACGGCATCGGCGCGCTTTTCCGCGACCGCGTCCGCGGGCAGATTCTCGTAGCAGAGGTCGCCGGCGTAGCCGTCGACATGATCGCTCACGCGCTGGCCGGCCAGCTCGCGCGAGGCGACGAAGGCGAGCTGGAACTGCGGATGCCGCGCAATCAGGCCGATCAGCTCGGCGCCGGTATGGCCGCGCGCTCCGACGATGCCGATGGTTTTCTTGTAGATCATGGATTTCCGTCCGGATACAGCGCTTGATCGCGCCAGAATGGTTCCGTTCGCACGAATACCGCGGTGTGGTTTGTGGCACGGCTCAACCGGTCAAGGTCGGCACGCGCGTACGGCAATGTGCGACACAGCGCTCGACCTGCACGAAATCGTCGATGCCGTACCAATACGTCTTCCAGTGGTCTTCCTTGAGGCTGCCATCGCACTCGGCGTCGTAGAACGCGTTGATCGGATTGTGCCGCCGTGAGCGCCAGAACAGACGCGGATTTTCCGCGCGCATGACCTGCCATGCGGCACGGCCGAGGCCTTCGCCTTGCGCATCGTCGGCGACGGCGAACTTGTCCAGATACGCCAGGCCCTCTTCGTTCGTCAGGATCAGCGCGGCGCGATAGTTCTCGCTGAGGTAGACCTTCGACGGCTGCGTGCGCTCGAAATAGTCCGGCACCAGCGTGCGTCCGAAGCTCGCCTCGATCAGGGCGCGCAGGCGTTCTCGATCGACGCCGTGCCAGCCCTCGTGCACGTCGACGCGCTCGCCGCGACGTACCAGGGTGCCCGATCCCTTGTGCGTGAACAGCTCCTTGGCCAGCTCGTCCGGCTTGGTGATCGACACCGACGAGGACAACGGAAGGTGATCGAGCAGCCCCTTGATCTGCTCGATCTTCACGCGCATGCCGCCGTTGATCCACGGCTGCTCGATCAGGTGCTCGTACTCGGTGCTGAGATTGATCGAATCGATGATCTTGCCCTTCTCGTCGAGCAGGCCGCCGGTTCCAGTAAGGAAGATGATCTTGTACGGCTTCAGCACGCGCACCAGTTCGTTGGCGGCGAAGTCGGCGTTGATGTTGAGGATCTGGCCGCTGTCGGTCTCACCCAGCGAAGCGATGACCGGGATGGAGCCGGCACGCAACGACGCCTCGATCGGCGTCAGGTTCAGGCGCGAGACGCGACCGACCAGCCCGAGCGTCGACGGGTCGATGAACTCGGCCTCGAACACGCCGGACAGCACCGAGGTCGCGCGCGCGTCCACCTGCTGCAGCGCTTCGACGAGCGCAAGGTTCTGCGTCTGGAACACGCGGCGCACGATCGCCAGGGTTTCGGGTGAGGTCACGCGCAGTCCGTTGACGGTCTGCTTGACGATGCCGGCGGCGGAAATCTCCGCATCCAGCTGCGGCCCGGCGCCGTGGATCACGATCGGCGTCAATCCGACCTGCTGCAGGAAGGCGAGCGACGAGGTCAGCGCGTCGAGATCGTCGCGCAGCACGGCGCCGCCGACCTTGACCACGGCAAAGCGCTTGGCATCGAGCAGGGAGAAGCGCTTGAGGTACTGATCGATCTCGCGCGCGCTGGCCATGCTCGACAGCAGGCGCAGGATGGTCTGGCGGATTTGCAGATGCGTTTCGGCGTTCATGTAGTGGATTGGGAAACGATGCGATGGACGCTTTCGGCGTAGCGTTGCAACTGGTCGAGCGCGACCCACTCGTCCGCCGTATGCGCCTGTGCGATATCGCCCGGGCCATAGACGAACGCGGTGTAGCCGGCATGCGAGAACAGCGAGGCTTCGGTCCAGAAGTCGACCGCGTTGCCGATCGGGATTTCCAGCGCATCGGCCTCGTCGCGCGCGGCGAGGCGGCGCGCCTCGGCATCGGCGATGGCGCCGGACGGCAAGGAAGGGCCGCGGAAGGTCTCGGTGAACTCCGCCGGCTCGACTTCGGCGAACCCGCGGAACGTCGCCAGCAGGTCGTCGATGTCCATCGACGGCAGTGGACGGAAGCCGAAGCGCAGCTCCGCCGTTGGCGCAATCATGTTCGCCTTGATGCCGCCGTCGATGCGGCCGATGTTGAAGCGCAGGCCGGTCAGGCCGCCGAAGCGCGCATGCGCCAGCGACTGGACGTGATCCAGGGCGCGTCCGCTCCAGCGCACGGCCTGATGCAGGGCGCTGTCGCTGGCGCGCTGCTCGCCTGAGGCGTGCCCTGCGCGACCCTGGCAGCGCATCAGCACCGAGCTGATGCCGCGATGCGCGAGCACCGCTTCGCAGCGGGTTGGCTCGGCGACGAGGATGGCCTCGTACTTGGGCGCCTCGCGCAGGAAGGCCGCGATGCAGCGTGCGTCGTTGGCCTCCTCGTCGGTGGTGAACAGGAATGCGGCATCGCCGTCGCTGGCCTGCGCGGCCGCGACCAGCGCGGCGGCGGCGCCCTTGATGTCGCAGGCGCCGAGGCCGACCGCACGCTCGCCGTCGACGCGCAATTGGAACGGGCTCGCGCTCCAGTGCGGCGAGTCGGGCACGGTATCCAGATGCACGTTGAACAGGCGCGTCGGCCGGCCGCGCACGGCGTACAGGCTGACCGCTCCCGCGCCATGGTCGCTGACACGCAGGTCGAAACCGGCCAGCTGCGCGCGCAGATAGTCGAAGATCCCGCCGCTATCGAGCGCGCGTGGCGGGTTGCGCGTGTCGTAGGCGACGAGCGCGTGCAGGTGTTTCAAGGTTGCGTCGAGCAACGACGTCATGGGGTGGCTCCTTGGTTCGTCATCCCGGCCGGCGCCGGGAGGTTGGAATCCTTCCGTTTCTCAGCGATTGACCTGGGCCCATAGCGTGGAACTCATGCCAAACAGCTTGATGAAGCCTTCGGCTTCGGCGACACCCCAGTCGGCGGACTGCGCATACGTTGCGCCCTTGGCGTTGAGCAGGTGCGGCGAGGACACCGAGACGGCATCGACACGGCCGCCGTCGGTCTCCAGCACCACCTCGCCATTGACCTGGCGCTGGCTCGAAGCGAGAAAGGCTTCCAGATCGGTCTTGAGCGGGTCGTGGAAGAAGCCCTCGTAGACCAGCTCGACCCACTGCCGCGCAACCTCCGGCTTGAAGCGGTTCTGCTGCTTGGTCAGTACGGCCTCCTCCAGCGCGCGGTGCGCCACGAGCAGCGCCGTCAGCCCGGGCGCTTCGTAGACGATGCGGCCCTTCAGGCCGATCGTGGTGTCGCCGGTGTACAGCCCGCGGCCGACGCCGTATTCCGCGAACAGGCGATTGAGCCGGGCCAGCAGTTCGTGACCGGCGATTTTCTCGCCATCCAGCGACACCGCTTCGCCATGGGCAAAGCCGAGCTTCACGCGCAGCGGCTTCGAGGGCCATTCCGCACGCGGCTTGCACCATCCGCGCGCACCGTCGCCGGGCGCATCCCAGCGATCGATCTCGCCACCGGACATGGTGAGGCCGAGCAGGTTTTCATTGATCGTGTAGGCCTTCTGCTTGGCGCGCACGCCAAAGCCGCGTTCTTCCAGATAGGCCTGCTCGTAGGCGCGCGTCTGCGTGTGTTCCTTCTGGATTTCGCGGATCGGTGCGACGATCTGGTAATCGCCCTGCGCCTTCACGGCGAGATCGAAACGCACCTGATCGTTGCCCATGCCGGTGCAGCCGTGTGCGATCGCACGCGTGCCCAGTTCCGCACAGCGCTTCAGTGCGGCATCGACGATCAGGTAGCGGTCGGACACCAGCAGCGGATACTGGCCCTGGTAGCCCTCACCCGCCCAGATGAAGGGTTTGACGAAACCGTTCCAGATGGCCGGACCGCCGTCGACAGTCCGATGCGAGGCCACGCCCAGCTCGTGCGCGCGCTGCTCGATGTGGGCGCGCTCCTCGGCGTCCACCCCGCCGGTATCGGCAAACACGGTATGCACGGTCCAGCCGTGCTCCTTCAGCCACGGCACACAGAAGCTGGTGTCGAGGCCACCGGAGAAAGCCAGAACAATGTCTTTGGGGTTCGTCATCGGAAGGTGCTCACCTGCAGGGAAATTTCAGCCGCCGCGCGACGGGACGCGGCGCGGCGGTTCGGGGATCGGAGTTCAGGAGTTCGCCAGCGCAGCCATCACGGCCTTCTGCACATGCAGGCGGTTTTCGGCTTCCTCGACCGCGATGCAGGCGGCCGAGTCCATGACCGCATCGGTTGCCTTGACGTTGCGGCGCAGCGGCAGGCAATGGCTGAACACGCCGTTGTCGGTGAGCGCCATCTTTGCCTCATCCACCATGAAGTGCCGATGCGCATCGCGGATCGGCTTCTCGGCCGCCCAGTTGCCGAAATACGGCAGCGCGCCCCAGCTCTTCGCATAGACCACATGGGCATCGCGGTAGGCGCTGGCGGGGTCGTGACTGACGCTCAGCGAGCCGCCATTCTCGGCCACGTTGCGCGCGGCGAAATCCATGTAGCGCGGGTCGAGCAGGTATTCCGGCGTCGGACACAGCAAGGTCACATCCATGCCGTAGCGCGTGGCGATCTGCAGCGCGGAATTGGCCACCGCCGTGTTCAAAGGCTTGGGATGGTAGGTCCAGGTCAGCACATATTTCTTGCCGCGCAAGTCGGTCGTGCCGAAGTGTTGCTGCAGCGCGAGGATGTGCGCCAGCTCCTGCATCGGATGCGTAATCGTCTCCATATTGATCACCGGCACCGTCGCGTACTTCGCGAAGGCGTGGATCACGCGGTCCTCGCGGTCGACCGACCAGTCCTGGAACTTCGGAAAGGCACGCACGCCGATCAGGTCTACGTAGCGCGACAGCACGCGCGCGACCTCGGCGACGTGTTCCTCCGCCTCCGCATCCATGACGTTGCCTACCTCGAACTCGATCGGCCACGCGTCCTTGCCCGGCTGCAACACCACGGCGTGTCCGCCCAGCTGGAATGCGCCCAGCTCGAAACTCGTGCGCGTGCGCATCGACGGATTGAAGAACAGCAAGGCAATCGATTTTCCGGCCAGCTGCGTGCCGGCTTTCGAGCGTTTGAACTCGGCCGCCTGCGCCAGCAAGGCATCGAGATCCGCGCGGGACCAGTCCTGGGTACTCAAGAAATGCCGAATCGCCATCGTCAAGCCTGCTGTCTGGTTGGAGGGAAAGACGGGGAAACCACTCCCGTCGCACCGCATTCCGGCACGACGGAAAACAAAAAACCCGGCACGGGGCCGGGTTTTTTTGTCGATGCACCTGAAACGCGTGCGACAGCCTACCCGGCGGTATGTCGGGGGCTCGGTCGACGGGCACGCGAGGTCATTCCAGCGGCCATGTAAGCGCTGGTCGTGATCTGCGGCTGTTCGAGGATGGTACGCATGCGGAGCAACTTACCGGGAAATTTGACGCGGCGCAATATACGCGACCGGTTGATGCGGAAATGCCGGCATCCGGCGCGTCACTCGACCGGGGCAACACTGACGCGCACGCGCAGCCGATCGCCCGGATCAAAGTTCATGCGCGACATGTAGACGTCGCCGCGATAGCGGTACTGCACGTCGTAGGCCACGACGCGGCGCTCCTCGCTGACGTCTTCGATCATGCGGCAGTGGCGATCCACTCCGGAG
>JASLGB010000175.1 GCA_030150315.1 Dokdonella sp.
ACCAGTTTCGGCGTCCACTCGAACAGACGCGCACTGTCGGTGTCCTGCAGCGCCAGCTGGTACACGCTGTTGCTCGGGCGACCGCCGATGCGGATCAGCGGCAGGTTCTGCGGGAACGCCTGCAGGCCGGGGATGTTGCGCAGTTTCGGACGCAGGCTGTCGACCACCGCATCCGCGCCGACGCGCTCGTGCGGCGGTTTCAGGTTGACGATGATGCGTCCCTGGTTCAGCGCGCCACCGCCGCCGCCGGCACCGACGAAGGCCATCACGAAGGCGACGTTCGGATCGGCGCGGATGATGTCGATCGCCTCGCGCTGCTTCTCCAGCATGGCCTCGAAGCCGATGTCCTGTGCGCCCTGCGTGAACACGAACAGCTGACCGGTGTCGTCGTTCGGCAGGAAGCCCTTGGGCACATGCACGATCAGCGCGGCCGTGGCGATCACCAGCGCGACGAACAGCGCCAGTACCACGCGCGAATGGCGCAGGCACGATTCCAGCGTGCGCCGATACGCATCCTGCACGCGGTTGAAGATGCTTTCGCTCCATTGGTACAGGCGTCCGTGATGGACCGCATGCGGCGACTTCAGCCAGCGGCTGCACATCATCGGCGTCAGCGTCAGGCTGACGAAGCCCGACACCAGCACGGCCGCGACGATCGTCACGGCGAACTCGTACAGAAGGCGCCCGATGATGCCGCCCATGAACATGACCGGGATGAACACGGCGGCCAGCGAGATCGTCATCGACACGATGGTGAAACCGATCTCGCGCGCGCCGTCGAAGGTCGCGGTGAGGCGGTCCTTGCCCATTTCCATATGGCGCGCGATGTTTTCCAGCATGACGATGGCGTCATCGACGACGAAGCCGACCGCCAGCGTCAGCGCCATCAGGGACAGGTTGTCGATGCTGAAGCCGAACGCATACATCACCGCGAACGTGCCGACGATCGACATCGGCAATGCCAGCGAAGGAATCACCGTTGCCGACACGTTGCGCAGGAACAGGAAGATCACCAGCACCACCAGACCCAGCGCCAGCACAAGGCTGAACTTCACCTCGGCCACCGACTCGCGGATGCTCTGCGAGCGATCGTAGATCACGTCCAGGTTGGCGCCGGCCGGCAGGCTGCGCTGGAACGCCGGCAACAGGGAGCGGATGTCGTCGACGACCTGGATGGTGTTCGCTCCGGGCTGCTTCTGGATCGCCAGCACGATGCCGAGCTCGCCGTTCAGCAGCGCGCCGCCCTTGTCGTTCTGCACTCCGTCGTAGACGTTGGCCACATCCTTCAGCCGCACCGGCGCGCCGTTGCGATAGCTGACGATGAGGTCGCCGAACGCCGCCGCGTCGCGGATCTGGCCATCGACATTGACGTTGTAGACGCGGTTCGGGCCGTACAGCGTGCCGGTCGGCAAGTTCACGTTGCCGCGCCCGACCGCGGCGGCAATCGCGTCGATGCCCAGTCCTCGCGCGGACAAGGCATCGGGATCCAGATCGATGCGCACGGCGTATTTCTGCGAACCCCAGACGTTGACCTGCGCCACGCCGTTGATCATCGAGATGCGCTGCGCCAACGTGTTTTCCGCGTACTCGTTGAGTGCGGAGAACTCCAGCGTCTTGGAGGTGAAGGCGACGAAGAAGATCGGCGAGTCGGACGGATTGACCTTGCGGATCGTCGGCGGCGAGGTCATCTGCTGCGGCAGCTGCCGCAACGCGGACGAGATGGCCGCCTGCACGTCCTGCGCCGCCGCATCGATGTTGCGGTCAAGCGCGAACTGCAGCGTGATGTTGGTCGAGCCAAGCGAGCTCTGCGAGGTCATCGAATCGATCGCGGGGATCGTCGAGAACTGCTTCTCCAGCGGCGTCGCCACGGCCGATGCCATGGTTTCCGGCGAGGCACCGGGCAGGCTCGCATTGACCGAGATGGTCGGAAAATCGACGTTCGGCAAGGCCGCGACCGGCAACGCGCGGTAGCCGGCGATGCCGAACACGAGGATTCCGATCATGACCAGGGTGGTCATGACCGGGCGATGCACGAAGATCGCCGAGAGGTTCACCGCGCGGCTTCCGTCGCGCCGGCGTCATCGAAGGACAGCAGCGCGCCATCCTCCACGCGCGACTGCCCATCCAGCACCACCGTTTCATCGGCCGCCAAGCCGCTCTCGATGATGGCCAGCCCGTCCACCACGCGCGCGACGCGGATCGCGCGCTGCTCGGCGCTGCGATCGGGCTTCACGACAAAGACATAGGCACCATCCGGGCCGTTGCGCACGGCTGGATCGGGCAATACCACCGCGTTGCGGTCGTGCCCCAGCGTCAGGCTGATGCTGACCAACTGTCCCGGCCACAGCAGATGGCCGTCATTGGCGAACTCGCCACGCAGGCGGATCGTGCCGGTCGTGCTGTCCACCGCGTTGTCGATGAAGGCCACGCGTCCCTCGACCGGTTCGTCCAGCCCGACGATGTTGGCGCGCACCGTCAGCGGCGCCTGGTTCTGCGCGGCGAGCAGCCGGCCGAGATGGGTCGCCGGCAGCGCGAAGTTCACGTAGATCGGCTCGATCTGGTTGATCGTGACCAGCGGATTGACGTCGTTGGCCTTGACCACGTTGCCGGGCTGGATCAGCAGACGGCCGATGCGGCCGGAGATCGGCGCGCGGATTTCCGTATAGCCCAGCTGCAGACGCGCGGCGGCGATATTGGCTTCGTCGACCTTGACCGCGCCGGTCGCCGTGCCGAGGTTGGTGCGGTACTGCTCCAGCTGGTCGGCCGACAGATAGCCCTTGGCCGCGATGTCCTTGTAGCGATCCACCTGCGATCGCGCCTGCGCCAGCGTCGCCTGATTCTTGGCCAGCTGCGCCTGCGCCTGCTTCAGCGCGGCCTCGGCCGGGCGCGGATCGATGCGGAACAGCAACTGGCCTTCACGTACGTCGGCCCCGTCCTTGACCAGCGCCTCCAGCAACTGGCCTTCGACCAGAGACTTCACGGCCACGCTGCTGATGGCCTCGACACTGCCGGGCGCCGTCGCCAGCAGCGGCATGTCGCGGGTGACGGCCTTGGTCACCGTGACCGGAACGCTGGGCTTGCCGCCGGCCTGCTGCTTGGAGGAGCAGGCCGACAGCAGGACGAGGAGCAAGGCGGCGGCAACGGTGTGTCGTCTGCGGGATTGGTTCGATGGCATCCGTGGAATCCGGGAACAGGGGCACGCGGTCATCGCGACACGGTCGGCACTACGCGGACCGGCCACGGAAAATCCGCAGTGGACATTCTCGCGACCTGCGGTGCGCGTCGTCCATGTGCCGAAACGGGGTTGAAATACTGCGTTTTCTTCGTTTCGGATAACACCCCGTCAGCCGGCGTGCGGAGTAAAACCGCGTAAAGAAGCGCCTTCCACGCCGTCCCTGCGGGCTGCCCGACGCCATGCCGGAACCTGCAACGCGGCCACGCGCACGCCGCCACGGCGCGCGGACGCCGCTTGCGCGCAGCCGGCGCGGCCCGGATGATCCGCCGCCACATGCCGCCTCCCGACCTTCTCTCGCGCCGCAGCTTCCGCAACGGACTGCTGGCCCTGCTGATGCTGCTCGCGTTCGCGCCGACCATCGTCGCCGCACCGTCGATGGT
>JASLGB010000189.1 GCA_030150315.1 Dokdonella sp.
TCCGATGGCAGATCCAACCACCCTGCGCGACTGGTTCGACGAGGCCCTGAAGCGTGCACCGGACGACCGCGCGCGCTTTCTTGCCACCTGCGCGGATGCGGAAATGCGAAGCCGCGTGCAACGCATGCTGGCCATCGACGACAGCGACGAGGAGCTGCCCGATGCGGCCGCCATCGCCAGCCGTATCGGCGGCGCGAATGTTCTGCACGGCCTTCCACCTGGCAGCCGCGTCGGGCCGTTCGAGCTGCACGAAGTGATCGGCGAAGGCGGCAGCTCGACCGTGTTTCGCGCCGTGCGCGGGCAAGGCGACGTCCGTCAGCCGGTGGCGCTGAAACTGCTTCGGCACGGGCTGTACGCACCCGAAGCGCAGCGTCAGTTCCGGCGTGAGCGCCTGGCACTGGCGCAACTGCGCCACCCCGGCATCGCGCATCTGATCGAGGGCGGCCTGACCGAGAACGGCCTGGCCTACATCGCGCTGGAACTGGTCGACGGCCTGCCGATCACCGAACACGCCCGCGCCAACCGGCTCGACCTGCGCACACGGCTGCGACTGTTCCTGAAGGTTTGCCACGCAGTCGATGCGGCGCATCGGGCCCTGATCGTGCACCGCGACCTGAAGCCATCGAACGTGCTGGTCACGGCGGAGGGCGAGGTCAAACTGCTGGATTTCGGCATCGCCAAACTGCTCGGCGGCGACGACCAGACACAAACGCGCCTGCCCTCGTTCACGCCGGCCTACGCCGCGCCGGAACAGAAGTCCGGTGCGGCGGTCACCACCGCCACCGATGTGTATGCGCTCGGCATGCTGCTGGGCGAGCTGATGACCGGCACGCGCCTTGCCAGCGGTCACACGCCGTCGACGCAGGTGGGCGATCGCGTCGAGGACGGCGTCTTGCCTGCGGCGGCGACCACGACACGGCGACTGCTGCGCGGCGACATCGACAACATCGTGCTGAAGGCGCTGGACGAGGAACCGGCACGGCGCTATGCCTCGGCCAGCGCATTCGCCGACGACATCGATCGCCTGCTGGAAGGACGCCCGGTTGCGGCGCACCCGCCCTCGCGCTGGTATCGCGTTTCCAAGTTCGTCGCACGGCACAAGGGCGGCGTCGCGACGAGCGCGGCATTCCTGCTGGCGGTGCTTGCCGCGCTTGGACTGGCGCTGTGGAACGGCCATCGCGCCGCGGTCAACGCGCAGCAGGCGAGCCTGCACGCGCAGCGTGCCGAAGCGGTGCAGGCATTCCTGGTGGACCTGTTCCGTGCCAATGCGGCCAACCAGCCCGATCCCGTCGTTGCGCGCCAGACCACGGCGCGGCAGTTGCTGGATCTCGGCGCGCAGCGCATCGGCGAGGCAATGGATACGGCGCCGCCGGTGAAGCTGGAGCTGCTCGAAACGCTCGCCTCGCTGCACGACGATCTTGGCCTGTACGCAAAATCCGCCGAACTGCGTGCCCACGCCGCGAAACTGGCAGGCGTCGTATTTGGTGCGGACGCGCCGCAGACCGCCGACGCGCTGGCCAATCTCGCCACCTCGCTGCTCGGCGCGAACCGTTTCGACGAAGCCGCCGCTACGCTGAAGCAAGCCGAGGCCGTGCTCGATCGCCAGGCCGGCGATGCCTCGCTGCCGCGCGCGAAGCTGTTCCTGAAACTCTCGACCCTGCATCAGGACACTGATGTTCCGCGCGCGATCGGATTCGCGAAGCGGGCCGCGGACGCATTCGAGCGCATCGGCGAGCGCGGCGGACTTGCCGAGGCGCTCGGCAATCTCGGCTGGCTGCTGGACAGCCACGGCCAGCACGAACAGGCCACCGAGGTGCTGCAACGTGCGATCGCCATCCGGCGCGAACTTCCGGGCGCGGATCAGGATCTGCCGCGACTGCATGCCTATCTCGCCGACGCGCAACTGCGCTGCATGCAATTGCCGCAAGCCGAAGCGAACGCGCGGCAGGCGCTGGCGGATGTGCTGAAACTCAACGGCGACGAGCCGGCCGATACCGCGTATTTCCAGATGCGCGTGGGGCGCCTGCTGGCGCAGACCGGTCGGCCGCGCGAAGCCCTCGACCTGCTCGCCCGAGCGATCGTCGTCGCCGGTCGTGTCGACGAATACCAGTCCATGTGGGCGCATTCGATGCACGCGCAGGCACTGGTCGGCGCCGGGGCAACCGAACAGGGCGCGCGCGAACTGGAACAGGCGATTGCCACCTGCCAGCGACTGCAACCGGGTGCCGGCTTTCTCGCCGGCTGGTTCGATGCACTGGCGACGGCGCACACGCGTCTGGGCGAGTTCGCCGCAGCAGAAAAAGCGCTGGCACAGGCCGCCGCCATCCATGCACAGCACGGCCACGGCGCGGACACCGCCGACATGACGCACCATCGGGCCACCGCAGCCGAACTGCTGCTGGCCCGCGGAAAAGCGGCCGAAGCGCGGGCCGAGCTGGATCGGGCGGCCAGGTCGGGTACGGCATTCTCCTTCGCCAGTCTGCGCGCCGATCTGGCCAAGGCTCGCGCTGCATTCGAGTCGGGTGACTCCACCGCCGCACTGGCAGTGGCGCAGCCAATGCGCGACGGCATCGAGCACGCAGGATTGTCGGACTACCTGAAACCGCAGCTGGCGGAGAGCGCGATGATTCAGGCGCGCGTCGCGCTGGAGCGCGGCGATGCCACGACCGCCGCCGCGCAGATGTCGCAGGCGCTGGCGTGGCGAAAGGCGTCTTTCCTGCCGGAGGCCGCCGTGATCGCCGAGACGGAGCAGCAGCTGCA
>JASLGB010000217.1 GCA_030150315.1 Dokdonella sp.
CGAACCGCGACAGCGCCTCGTCGCGGCCTTCCGCCAAACCCTGTTCGCGCGCGAGGCGCCGTTCCCGGGCGAGTTCTTCTTCCAGCGCGTTGACGGCGCTGTTGGCCTGGTCGACCAGTTCCTGCGCGCGCGTCAGCGGCAGCCAGGCCGAGGCCGGGATGACGCGCCCGGAAACGCCCAGCGCGTAGCGCTCCTTCAGGTCGATGAAGGCCGCGCTCACAGATGGACTCCCGCGGCGCTTTCGCGCGCCGCGTCGAGATAGCGCTCGACTGTCCGTGCCGGCAGCCACGCATCGCGCCGTTCGCCCGCGGAGGCCACGGGGAAGGCGAGCTTGATGCGCTCGGCCAGCAGCGGATGCCGATTCGCCGCCCAGGTGAACAGTTCGACGCGACCGCGCTGGCGCAGCAATTCGGTAATCGCCGCCGCGTTGTCGATCACCCGCCCGATGCCGGCCATGGCGCAGTGGCGCACGTCATCGGGCACCGCACCGCTCCACGGATCAGTACCGAGCGCGAAGGACACCCGTGCCGCGCCGATGGCTTCGCGCAGGCGCAGCACTTCGCTGCGGTCGACGCGCGAGCGCAGCGCCGGCGAGAAAGCGAGGGCGCCCAGATCCAGCGCGGCGCCGCGCAGGCGTTCGCCGGAAAACAGGGCGACCGGATTGCGGCTGATCCATTCCGCCTCGTTGGCAGCGGAAAGATCGAACATTTCCGGCGCGGAGCGCTCGATGCGCAAGGCCAGCATGCGCCGGCCGATCAGCGAGATTCGCGCGCGTTCGACCAACGCGGCCGGCATGTCTCCGAAGCGCGACGCGTGCGCGCCATCCAGCGTGGACTTCAGCATTGCAGTCCAGGCGGGATCAGATGTCATCGCGACGTCCCTGCGACGAGCGTCCGCTGAAGAACGCCACCAGCGCTGCGCGGCCACGCCACAACAGCAACAACGCGGCGAGCAGCGTGAGGCCGGCGAACATGATGAGCAGCCCGCGTGTCACATCGCTGCGCGTGGCCAGCCGCAGCAGATCGTTCTGCGAGCGGGAGGAGGCGCTCGGCGAGCTCGCGGCGATGGGCTCGTCGGCGCCCTCGAAAGCGGCGCGCGTGAAGAACTTCACCGTCACGCGGTCCGGGTTGTCCAGCCCTTCGACGGCGTCCTTCACGATCGCCTTGATATCTGTTTCACGCTCCTGCACGTGCGCACCGGGCGCGACGACCAGCACCACCGAGGCCGACGCGGACTCGGTCTTGCCGCCGATCAGGTCGCGATCGGGCAGCGCGACGTGCACGCGCGCCGAGATGACGCCGTCGATCTTCTGCAGCGTGTCGGACAATTCCTCGCTGAGCGCATAGAGATAGCGTGCCTTGTCCTCGGTCGGCGACGCGACGAAACCTTCCTTCTTGAAGATCTCGCCCATCGACGGATGCGTCGTGCGTGGCAATCCGGCCGACTCGAGGATCGCCATCGCATTGGGCAGGTCGCGCTTGCCGACGCGAATGCTCCAGTCGTTGCTGCGATCGAGCTGGTGCTTGTCGACGTCGATGCCCATGCGCAGCAACGCAGCGGACACCTCGTTTGCCTGACGTTCGTTCAGGCGCGAGAAAAGCACCTGCTGATCGCCCATGCAGCCGGCCAGTCCGGCGACCAAAAAAAGGATGGTCAGCGTCCGCAGGACGAAACCCGATCTGTCCAGTCGAGGTGCAGATCGCAGGGAAGGAAGCTGGCTGGCCGGAAGCATGGGGACGGTCTCAGGATTGCTGACGGAACAACTGCTGCACGCCATCGGACGTGCGGTTCGCGACGTTGGTGGTGAGTTCCGCATGGAACAGGAACTCATGACATTTCACCGTGAGCTGCATCATGTCACCGGCGGTGGGCGTGGCGCCTGCCTCCAGTGCCTGGGTCAGTTCGCCGATGCTGGCGACGCGACCGTTGAGCGACTCGAAGTTCTGCAACACGGCCTGGAAGCCGGGTGAAATGGACTCGACCGCGGGTGGTGCGGAAACCTCCGCCGGCGCGGCGTTCGCATAGGCCTCCTGGAAGCGCGCGAGATCGTAGGCGGTCACCTGCGTCTGCGGCACGGAGGCCTGTGGTGTTGCCGCGATGGCGGCAAGGTCGATCGACTGGACGGGTGTCATGGAAACCTCTCGAAGGAAAAGCTGGCTGTCCGCAGGGGCCGCGCCAGCGTGCCGTCCCGTTCCTCGCCTGCATCCCATGCGACTGCACTGCCCTGATCGGGCGGACGAACTGCGGAACGGAGCCGGACGCTGGGCATGGCCTGGCCCCTCGTGACGAACCGGCGCTTACTGCTTGCGGGCCAGCGATTCCAGTGCCTGGCCAACCGAATTGGTCGACGTGGCCGAGCTCGACGAGATGAACATCATCTCCTGCGAGGCGCCGGTCAGCAGTGCGACGGTCGACGGCTGGTTCTGGCCCTGGTCGGTGATCTGCGATGCGAGATCGACGATCTTGTCGGCCTGCTGGTCGAGGCGCTCACCCCATGCCTTGGCCAGTGCTTCGTACCAGGACTTGGCGGACGTCTGCGTCACCGGTCCCGGCAGGGTGTGGCCCGGGGGGTTGAACGAATTGCCGTTCGCTCCGCCAACCGGCATGGGTGCACCACCGCCCAGCATCGTGTTGGAAACATTGCTGCCCATCGTCGTTACTCCTCTCTCAGGGTAATGGAGCGTCCAGCACGCTTTCGCGTGACAGACGCCGGGTGTTGCCCGCGTCATCGCGGACAATGACATCACCATCTTCGACACCGATGAAGGTGTCACCGGATGGCAATTTCGCGCCGACATAGAACACCGACTTGTCGGCGGCCTTCAGGTACGGATCGGTACCCGAAACGATCTCGCGAATGCGCTTGCCGTCAGGAACAGGCTCCGGTTCCGGCTTGGCGGGAAGCAGGTTCTGCAGATCGATCGTCAGCTTCAGTTTCTCGTTGAATTCCTGAATGGTCCGCGAAACGAGTACGGAATCCAGCTCGCCCTGATCGCTGAAGCGACCACGCACGCTGACCCGTCCCTGCCCCTGCCATTCCGCCTTCACGTGCATGTTCTTCATGCGGAAACGCTCGGCGAGGTCGTCGGCGATGCGCGGACCGCTCTTGGCTTCGATGTCTGCACGCACACCGCGCTGCTCGAAACGCGTGCGCAATGCGGTCAGGTCATCGCTGCTTTCAACCCAGCCGGTGACGACGAAGCGCCCGTCGCTGCGCTGCGCGACGGCCAGGCCTTTCAATCCCTGCGCCTCGACCATTTCGCGCACTTCGGCTTCGGTCGGCGGCGGTGCCACGGGGGCAGCCACCGGCCGATTGCTGTTCTGCGCCAGCATCAGGGCGCCAGCGCTGGCACCCAGCAACAGCAACGCGACGGCGATCGTGGCGATGCGGCTGCCGCGCGGCTTCTGCCCGCCTTCGTCGCTCGCCGGCCGCGGCTGCGTCTCGATCTGCGACAGCAGCGTCTGCCAACGATCGCTCCAGTGCGGACCCAGTGCAAAACAGGTTCCGCCGATGCGTACCAGCGTGAACGGCTGGATCGACCGCGGATCGCCCGGGTGCAGCATCTGGTCATCGAGGCGCACTTCGGCGTCGATGGCACGGATGGACAGCTCGCTGCCATTGCGCGTGACAATGCAATGATGCGGCGCGACGCCCTGATCGCTGAAGATCAGGTCGCAGTCGTCGCTGCTGCCGATCATCAGGAAAGCCGTCTCCTGCAGCTTCCGCTCGGCGCCCGAATGGACTCCGGCCAGCACGCGCAATGCCCAGGTGTCCGCCACCGCATGACCTCCTCCCTTC
>JASLGB010000245.1 GCA_030150315.1 Dokdonella sp.
CGCTTCACTTTCTTCATCATGAACGAGGCGCAGATCAACGCATTCGCGATGCCGGGCGGTTTCGTTGCCGCCAACGCCGGCCTCATCACCGCGATGAATCGCGAGGACGAACTGGCCGGCGTGCTCGCGCATGAAATCTCGCACGTCGAGCAGCAGCACATCCTGCGTGCGTTCGAGGACGCGCGGAAAATGTCGATTCCGATCATGCTGGCGATGCTGGGCGTCCTCGCCGCCACGGCCGGACGCAACGACGATGCGGCGCCCGCGGCACTGGCCGCCGGCACCTCGCTGATGCAGCAGCGGCAGATCAATTTCACGCGCAGCGAGGAAGCCGAAGCGGATCGCTTCGGCATCCAGATTCTCTTCCGCGCCGGTTTCGATCCGAACGCGATGGCCAGCGCATTCCAGGCGCTGCAGCGCGTGATGCGCGTGAACGGCGTCGACATTCCGGAATTCCTGCTTGACCATCCGCTCGATACCAAGCGCATCGCCGAAGCGCGCGAGCGCGCCGCGCAGTTGGGCTGCCCGAAGACGCAACCCACGCGACAAGCCGCCCCGCGACGCGACGGGCCGCTCGACCTGAGCCTGCCTTCCAGCCGTGCCGGCAACGATTCCGTCGCCGCCGAAGCGGCAGCGGCGATCGCCGCCAGCGAAGCCGCCACCACCAGCGTCGCCGACGCGCCGGACACCGCCGGCGCTCTGCCAACCGTTTCGATAACCGCCTGCGCCGCGCGCGGCCCGGCGATGCAGGGCTATTTCGAGCTAATGCGCGAGCGCGCGCGCGTCCTTAGCTCCTCGTCGCAAAGCGCGATGCGCGGTTACTACGCCGACAACCTGCGCGACAACCCGGATTTCGACACGGTCGCCAATCGCTACGGCTACGCGCTGGCCCTAATGATGAGCGGCCAGGCCGATACCGCCTTGGCCGAATTGCGCAAGCTGGCGCAGACCCAGCCCGACTCGGCACCGATCAACCTGGCGCTGGCGGCCGCGCTCGACCTGGCCGGCAAGCGCGCCGAATCGATCGCAGCCTACGAGCGCGTCTACGCCAACTTCCCCGGCAATCGCGCCGTCACCATGGCCTTCGCCGATGGCCTGCTCGGCCAGGGCGGCGAGGCGAATGCCAAGCGTGCACTGGAGCTGCTGCGCCCGCTGATCGCCCGATATGCCGAAGACCCGGATCTGCACAAGAGCTTTGGCCGGGCGAACCAGCTGGCCGGCGACAAGGTGCGTGCCGCCGAGGCCTATGCCGAAGCTGCGTGGCTGTCCGGCCACCCGGAAGACGCGCTGAACCAGTTGAAGGCGCTCTCGAAGCAGAGCGACCTGACCTATTACCAGCGCAGCCGCATCGATGCGCGCATCGCGCAGCTCACTCCGGCCGTGCTGGCCCTGCGCAAGCGCTACTCGCCCGAATCGGACGACTCGCGCTCGCTGGCGCCGGAAGCATCGCCCTGGTCACCGACCCTGCGCGTGCGCGCCGGCTCGCGCTGACGCTGGAGCGCGCGCCTCCGCAAGACGCGCCCATCCGACAAGCGGGCAAGCGCGTCGAAACGTCGCTGCAACACGCCGATTGCCGGCTTGTCATGTCCGTGTCATGTTTCCAAGCTGCAATGTGGCTGTCATGAAGCGCCCTTCGCGCTCGAATGCGGTGTCAATGTGCAGAAACATATCCTGATCGTCGAAGATGAAGGCGCGATCCGCGACATGATCGCCTTTGCATTGCGCAAGGCCGGCATCGAGCCGGTCGATGCGGCGGACGCCCGCTCCGCGCAGATCGCCATCGGCGAACGCGTGCCGGACCTGATCCTGCTCGACTGGATGTTGCCCGGCATGAGCGGCCTCGATTTTGCGCGACGCCTGCGCAAGGACGAACTCACGCGCGACGTGCCGATCATCATGCTGACCGCGCGCGGCGAGGAAACCGACCGCGTCAACGGACTGGATGCCGGCGTGGACGACTACGTCGTGAAGCCCTTCTCCACGCGCGAACTGCTCGCGCGCATCCGCGCCGTCCTGCGCCGTGCCCACGGCGAGGATTCCGAGGGCGTGGTCGAACTGGGCGGCCTGCGCATCGACAGCGCCGCGCACCGCGTGTTCGCCGGCGACAAGATCGTGGCCATCGGCCCTACCGAATACCGTCTGCTGCATTTCTTCATGACCCACGCCGAGCGGGTCTACTCGCGCAGCCAGCTGCTCGATCACGTCTGGGGCGGCGGCGTCTATGTCGAGGAGCGCACCGTGGATGTCCACATCCGCCGCCTGCGCAAGACACTTGAGCCGTTCGGCCACGATGCACTCGTGCAGACCGTGCGCGGCGCCGGTTACCGCTTTTCGACCAGCGTGCAATGAAGCTTCGCCTCGGCCGCATCTGGCGCACCAGCCTGTGGCGGCTGGCGTTGGTGCTGGCGTCGGCCCTGGTGATCGGAGCCCTGATCGGGAAGATTCCCCATGTCCTTGTGCTGGCGCTCGCCGGCTGCCTGGCCTGGCACCTGCACCGACTGGCGCAGCTCTACCACCTGCTCGCCAGCCGACTGCATGTTCCGGCGGTCAGCGGCAGCAGTCCGTGGGACGACATGCAGAACCTCGTGCGTCGCCGCCAGCGCGAGAAATTCGCACGCAAGCGGGAACTCGTGCACCTGCTGCACGAGTCGCGCAACGCGGCCGCGGCACTGCCCGATGCCATCGTGGTCCTCGACCGCGGTCACCACATCCGCTGGTTCAACGCGGCGGCCGAGCGCCTGCTCGGCCTGCAGTATCCGCACGACATCGACGGCCCGCTGACCAGTCTGGTGCGCGCACCGCGCTTCACCGAGTGGCTGATGTCCAACTCGGCCGAGCCGCTGGC
>JASLGB010000265.1 GCA_030150315.1 Dokdonella sp.
GTCCGCGCGGCGCGTCCCGTCTCGCCAGCCGCGCGCCTGCGCCGCTACACTGGCACGCTTCGATACGGCCCGTTTTCCGCCACGATGCTGCCGCTTTTTCCCGCCAGCCTGACCCGATGCAGGCCTTTCCCGATGCGTTTCCCGAATCCATGAGTCCGGCGTCGTGAGTTTCCTGCGCGCGGCTTGGCGATGGCTGCGGGCCCCGTTCTGGATCGCCCTCGGCGTCGCCATCGGCTTTCTGGTGCCGTATGCGCTCTACCTCGACCGCGAGGTGCGCAGCCGCTTCGACGACCTGTCGTGGGAGTTCCCCGGCCGTGTCTATGCGCGGCCGCTGGAGCTGTCGCCGGGCTTGCCGATGAATGCCGATGCGCTGTTCATCGAGCTGGCCGCCGCGCGCTACATCGACGAGCCGGGGGCGCGCACGCCGGGCACCTTCCATCGCGACGGCGCGAGCTGGACGATCTCGCGCCGCGCCTTCATCTATCTGGACGGACGCGAACGCGAGCGGCGCGTGGTGGCGATGCTGGCGAACGGGCGCGTCGCGCGGCTGAACGACGCCGACAGCGGCCAGGCGCTGGCGCGGGTGCGCATCGATCCGGCGCGCATCGCAACGCTGTATGGCGCGCAGCAGGAAGATCGCCGCGTCGCGCAGCTGGGCGAGTTGCCGCCGCTGCTGATCGCCGGGTTGCAGGCGGTCGAGGATCGCGAGTTCAAGAACCACCACGGCATCCATGTCGCGGCGATCCTGCGTGCGGCCTGGGCCAACCTGATCGCCGGCCGCGTCGTGCAGGGCGGTTCGACCTTGACCCAGCAGCTGGTGAAGAACCTCTTCCTCGACCGCAGCCAGACGATGCTGCGCAAGGTCAACGAGGCCTTGCTGTCGCTGCTGATCGAGGCGCGCTACGACAAGCGGCGCATCCTCGAGGCCTACGTCAACGAGATCTTCCTCGGCCAGCAGGGCGGCCAGGCGGTGCACGGTTTCGCCGCCGCCAGCGAGTTCTACTTCGGGCGCGACGTGCGCACGCTGGGTGCGGCCGACATCGCGCTGCTGGTCGGCATGGTGCAGGGGCCGAGCATGTACGACCCGCGCCGCAACCCGGAGCGCGCGCTGACGCGGCGCAACGTGGTGCTCGGCGTGTTCCGCGACACCGGCCTGATCGACGCGGCGGCGTTCGAGGCCGCGCGGCAGCGGCCGATCGGCATCGCCGCGACCGCGACCCTGCCACGCGACCGCTATCCGGCCTTCCTCGACCTCGTGCGGCGCCAGCTGAAGCAGGACTATCCCGACACGGATCTGGCCAGCGCAGGCCTGTCCATCCACACCACGCTCGCGCCGTCGACGCAGACGATGGCCGAGAGCGCGATCGATCGCGGTCTGGCCGACCTCGGCAAGCGCGGCGAGGAGGTGCAGGCGGCGATGGTCGTGACCGGCGCGCAGGATGGCGAAGTGCAGGCGATGATCGGCAGCCGCAATGCCGACGAGCAGGGATTCAATCGGGCGCTGGATGCGACGCGGCCGATCGGTTCGCTGGTGAAGCCCTTCGTCAGCCTGGTCGCGCTGGCGCAGCCGCAGCGTTATTCGCTGGCGACCGTGCTCGACGACAGCCCGATCGACATGCCGCAGCGCGGCGGCGGCCGCTGGCAGCCGCAGAACGACGATCGCCAGAGCCACGGCCAGGTGCTGCTGGTGGACGCGCTGGTCAACAGCTGGAACCTGGCCACGATCAACCTCGGCCTGCGCATCGGCGTCGATCGCGTGCGCGGCTTCCTGCAGTCGTTCGGACTGGGGCGTGAGATCAACCCGAATCCGTCAATGCTGCTCGGCGCGATCGACCTCAGCCCGTTCGATGTCGCGCGGCTGTACCAGTACCTTGCCGCCGATGGCCATGCCTTGCCGCTGCGCTCGCTGCGCGGCGTGCTCGATGCGCAGGGCCGGCCGCTGTCGCGCTACGCGGTCAAGCCGGGCGGCGGCGACTACACCACCGCCAGTCGCCTCGTGACCTATGCGATGCAGCAGGTCGTGACGCGCGGTACCGCGCGCTCGATCGGCGCCGCGGGGCTCGGCTGGCTCAACGCCGCCGGCAAGACCGGCACCAGCGACACGCAGCGCGATGCCTGGTTCGCCGGATTCACCGGCAGCACGCTGGCGGTGGCCTGGGTCGGGCGCGACGACAACAAGCCAACCGCGCTGTTCGGCTCGACCGGCGGATTGCGCCTGTGGATCGAGTTGATGAAGCGCCTGCCGACCTTGCCGCTGGTCGTGCCGCAGGACGGCCTCGAACGCGGTTTCGTCACCGCCGATGGCCGCGGCAGCAATCCCGCGTGTGAGGGCGCACGCGAGCTGCCGTTTGCGGTCGGTTACGCGCCGAGCGCCGAGGAATCCTGCCCGATCGACCAGATCCGCCAGTGGTTCGGCGGCGGCGATGCGGCCGAGCCGTGAGCGCATCCGGCGCGGATTTGCGCCGCCGCGTTCATCCGCGGGATGTCTCCGGTTTCCGCCTTCGCTACAGTGTCGCCTTCCTGCCATGCCGCCCGGCACTCCGCTGCCGCGTCTCCCAACCAGAGCTTCAGACATGTCCCGCATGAAACCGCTTGTGCCCTTCCTGATCGTCCTGCTGGCCGCCTGCTCGCAGCCGGAGCAGCGCTCCGAACCGCCGCGGCCTGCCGTCGCCGTCGACCGGATTGCCGCCAAGCTGCGCATCCGCACGGCGGGCGAGGGGCTGGATTCGGCGGTGCAGGTGCAGCCGCTGCGCGATCCGGCGATCGACGGCTTCCTCGCGGACGCGAAGAAGGCCGAGTCGATGCACGATTTCGGCAAGGCGGCCGAGGCCACCGCATCGGCGCTCAAGCTCGCGCCGGAAGCGCCGGACATCCTGCAGTACGCCGCCGAGATCGAAGTGGGTCGCGGCGATTGGCAGCGCGCCGAAACGCTGGCCGTGCGCAGCTATTCGCTCGGCCCGAAGGTCGGCAGCCTGTGCGCGCGCAACTGGCAGACCGTGGTCGAGGCGCGCACCGCGCTGGATGACGCCGAAGAAGTGGCCAAGGCGAAACAGCGCCTGCAGGCCTGCCGCGTGCCGCCGCGCGTGCGCATGTGAGTCGTGCCGCTGCGTGCCGCGATTCCGTTTTTTGATGCGGCGCCCGCCGCGCCGTCACGGCGCCAGCTTGCGCGGGCCTGCGGGCGTCGCGCAGGCGCAGATGCGCGCGTGAAGCGGGCCGCGGGAGAGATGCGATGAATGCGGCCGAGCTGCTCGGGCCGGAAGGCCCGTTTGCGCGCGAAGTGCCCGGTTTCGCGCCGCGTGCCTCGCAGCAGGCGATGGCCACGGCCGTGGAGGAGGCCATCGCCGAGCGCCAGATGCTGGTCGCCGAGGCCGGTACCGGCACCGGCAAGACCTTCGCCTATCTGGTGCCGGCGCTGACGTGCGGCCGGCGCGTGATCGTCTCGACCGGCACCAAGACCCTGCAGGACCAGTTGTTCCATCGCGACTTGCCGCGCGTGCGCAGCGTGCTCGGCGCGCGCCTGAAGATGGCCTTGCTGAAAGGGCGCGCCAACTATCTTTGCCTGCACCGGCTCGACCAGGCGCGCAAGGAAGGGCGCTTCGCCAGCCGCGAACAGGTGTCCGAGCTGGAGACGATCCACGTCTGGTCGTCGCGCACGCTGTCGGGTGACCGCGCCGAACTGGTGGACGTGCCGGAAGATTCGCCGCTGTGGCCGCGCGTCACCTCGACCACCGAGAACTGCCTCGGCGCGGAATGCCCGATGTTCTCCGAATGCTTCGTGGTGAAGGCGCGGCGGGCGGCGCAGGAAGCCGACCTCGTCGTCGTCAACCATCACCTGCTGTTCGCCGATCTTTCGATCAAGCAGGAGGGTTTCGGCGAAATCCTGCCCGGTGCGCACGCCTTCATCCTCGACGAAGCGCACCAGATTCCCGATCTGGCCGGGCAATTCTTCTCGGTTACGCTGTCGGCGCGACAGATCACCGAGATGACCGGCGACACGCTGGCCGAATGCGCCAGCGTGAGCGGTGCGCTGGGCGCGCTGCAGCCGTCGCTCGATGCGCTGAATGGCACGGTCAAGCGCCTGCGGCTGGCGCTCGACCGCTTCCCGCCCAAGGCCGCGTTTGCGCTGATCGAGCGCGACGAGGAAGTGAAGCGCGAGCTGCACGAGCTGCGCGTCGGGCTGGAGGCGTTCAATGCCGCGCTCGATCCGCACGCCGAACGCAGTCGCGGCATGGCCAGCGTCGCCGAGCGTGCGGCGGAACAGCTGGCGCGGCTGACCCACCTCACCGACAGCGGCGCACGCGATTCGGTGCACTGGTACGAGCTGAGTGCGCACGGATTCGCCTTCCACGCCACGCCGCTGGATCTGGCGCCGCCGCTGCGCGAACTGCGCGACCAGAGCCAGGCGGCGTGGATCTTCACCTCGGCCACGCTGTCGGTCGCCGGCCGCTTCGATCACTTCGCGCGCCAGCTCGGGCTGGACGATCCGGTCACACTCGGCCTCGACAGCCCGTTCGACTACGCGCGGCAGGCGCTGGCCTACCTGCCGCCGGGCCTGCCCGACCCATCCGCGCCGGACTACATCGAGTGCGTCATCGACGCGGTGGTGCCGGTGCTTGTGGCTTCGCGAGGGCGCGCCTTCCTGCTGTTCACCTCGCACCGCGCGCTGCGGCGCGCGGCGGAACTGCTGCCCGAGCGCGTGCCGTTTCCGCTGTTCGTGCAGGGCACTGCGCCCCGCCATCAGCTGCTGACCGGCTTTCGCGAGTCCGGCAACGGCGTGCTGCTGGGCGCGGCCAGCTTCTGGGAGGGCGTCGACGTCGCCGGCGAGGCGCTCAGCCTTGTCGTCATCGACAAGCTGCCGTTCGCCGCACCGGACGATCCGGTGCTGGTGGCGCGCCTGGACGCGCTGCGCGAGTCCGGCGGCAATCCGTTTGCCGAATGGCAGGTGCCCAATGCGGTGATCGCGTTGAAGCAGGGCGCCGGGCGACTGATCCGCGACGTGCACGACCGCGGCGTGCTGATGCTGTGCGATCCACGACTGACCTCGCGCGGCTACGGGCGCATTTTCCTCGCCAGCCTGCCACCCTTGCAGCGCACGCGCGCGCTGGCCGATGTCGAGACATTCTTCGGGCCAGCCTGACCGATTCCGCGCGGAATCCGCCGTTCCGCCGCGCCCGACACAGGATTCAAGACTCTCGCCATGTCACCGACCAGCCGCCCCGCTTCGTCCAACCGCCTTGCGGGATTGCCGATACCCGCCGCGTTCGCCGCGCAGCAGGCCGTGGCCGCGCTGCAGCAGAACGAGCCTGCACGCGCGCTGCGCGAGCTGGATCGCCTCGATGCGCAGGCGCGCGAGCACCCGGAGCTGCTGCGCCTGCGCGGAATCGCGCGCCTGTACATGGGTGATGTCGGTGCGGCGGTCGCCTGCCTGTCCGAGGCGGTCGAGCGCTGGCCCGACGATGCGCTGACGAACGGCCAGTTGGGCGCCGCGCTGGCAAGCGCCGGCGATCTCGAAGCGGCGGTGATGATGTTCCGCCGCGCGGTCGAGCTGGATGCCGCGCACTACGACGCCTGGTTCAACCTAGGCCATGCGCTGGACCGGCTCGACGACGCCCACAGCGCCTGTCATGCATTCGGCGAAGCCCTGCGTCTGGCGCCGGGAAATCACGAATTGCGCCTGCAGTACGCAGAGACGTTGAAGGCGGTCGGACGGCTGGATGAGGCCGAGGCGCAGTTGCGCCGCGTCGTGGCCGACGATCCCGATTCCGTTCCGGCATGGGTGGGTTTGTCCACCTTGAAGACCTTTCGGCCCGATCCGGCCGAGTTGGAACGCCTCGTCCGCCTGCATGCGCAAGGGCGCGTGCCGCCGGCGCGTCGCGTCGATTTCGAGTTCGCGCTGGCTGCGCTGCTGGAGCGCGCCGGGCACTTCGAGCAGGCGTTTCCGGTGTTCCTGTCCGCCAATGCCGCCAAGCGGCCCGAGGTGCGCTGGAATGCGGGCGCGGTGAGCGCGTTGGTGGACGACATCCTTGCGCGCTTCTCGCGCCTGCCGCCGTTCCAGGGTGATCCCGGTTTCGGCAGCGAGGCGATATTCCTCGTCGGCATGCCGCGCTCCGGTTCGACCTTGCTCGAGCAGATCCTGTCGGCGCATCCCGAGGTGCAGGGCGGCGGCGAGCGCAACGAGGTGGTGGAGGTGCTGCAGGCCGAATCCGTGCGTCGCGGCAAGCGTTTTCCGACTTGGATCGAGGAGGCCGCGGACGAGGACTGGCGGCGCTTGGGCGAGGCGTTTCTGCAGCGCTGCTCCACATGGCGCGACGAGCGGCCGCGCTTTACCAACAAGACGCTGACCAACTGGCAGACGCTCGGCGCGCTCCGCCGCATGCTGCCGGGGGCGCGCTTCGTGCATTGCCGACGCGATCCGCTCGAGACGATCTGGAGCTGCTTCAAGCACCATTTCGGCGAGTCACAATTTTTCACGTAAGACATTGGCGAGCTGCTCGCCTTCCACGCCGACTGCCAGCGTGCGATGGACGCGTGGAAGGCGCGCTGGCCGGACGCGATCACCGACTTCGCGCACGAGGATCTGCTGGCCGACCCGGAGGCGGCAATCCGCGGAATCCTCGGCCAATGCGGGCTTTCGTTCGCGCCTTCCTGCCTTGCGTTCCATGAAAACGATCGGGTTGTGCGGACCTCCAGCGCCAGCCAGGTGCGCCAACCGCTGCAGCGTGATCTTGCGGTCGCGCACCACTACGGCGCACTTCTCGACCCGGTGCGGCAGCGATTGCCGATTCCGCCTGCAAGGCCTTGAAGAGATTGCGGATTTCCCGCCGCCCGCCGGACGGGTGTCGTTGGCTGCCTTTGACGCACTGCGAATTGCGTCACACAGTTTGGCTGTGCTAATAAACACGGGCTGAACGAATTCGAGGAATCAGCAGGATTCGGGAAGCAATCGATTCGGGGAGAGGGGCGCTGCATCAGCCGCGGCCCTCTTTTCGCGCGCCCGCCGCAGGTGCGAGCTGTCGTATCCCTTGGGGAACGACGCAGGTGGCGGATCGATGTTCCGCAATCATTCCAATGAGTCAGATCGAGTCGGGAGTAGTAGATGAAGTTGATCAAAACATCCGCCGTGGCGTCCGCCATCGGTATCGCCCTGATCGGTGCCGGGACCGGGGCAGTCAATGCGGCAGGCTCGATGTTCGGGGTCGATGCCGCTCCTGCCGAACAGGACGCCGTCGCCGAAAGCGCGGTTGGCCGTTACATCGTGACCTTCGCCGAGCCGGGTCTCGTGCAGTACAAGGGGGGCACCCCGGGGCTTTCGCGCACCGCGCCGCAGCTGGATGGCGTGTCGCTTAACAGCTCGAAGAAGTTCGTCATGCAGTCTGCCGCCGCGCAGGAGTACAAGAGCTATCTGGCGCAGAAGCGCGCCGAGCATCTGGTCTCCGTGCAGCAGGCGATTGGACGCCAGCTGGACATCCATTTCACCTATGACGTGATCCGCAACGGCGTTTCGGCGTCGATGAGCGTGGAAGAAGCCGCTCGCGTCGCGTCGCTGCCGGGCGTGGTCTCGGTCACGCCGGTGCAGGAGATGGAAGCGCAGACCTTCCGTGGCCCGAAGTTTATCGGCGCGGACAAGATCTGGGACGGCACCGCGCTGCCGATCTGGGCCCAGCCGACGCGTGGCGAGGGTGTCAAGGTCGGTGTCATCGATACCGGCACCTATATCGGCCATCCGTCGTTCACGAACGATCCGGCCTGCGGCTTCAGTGCCGCCGAGCCGAAGTTGTTCCCCCGCGATTGCACGGTCAACAACGGCACGACGTGCACGGGCACGCAGCCCGATGCCGACCGGAGCAGCCATGGCGTGCATACCTCGAGCACCGCTGCCGGCAATACGATCGACAATACCGTGACGCCGGCGCCACTGCTGCCCAACGGCATGACGATGTCCGGCGTTGCACCGTGCGCGTCGATCTATTCCTACAACGTTGCCAACCATTCGGATGGCTCGTTGGCAAGCGACGCACTCGACGCTGCGCTGCAGAACGCCATCGTCGATCAGGTCGATGTGGTCAACTACTCGATCGGATACACCTGCGGAGGCGGCAATCCATGGGCGGACCTGGAGTTCCTCGACGTGGCGGATGCGGACATCTTCATCTCCGCTTCGGCCGGCAATACGCGCGAAACCTGCACCAACCCGGTCGGCCTGGTCGGCAACAACGGGCCGTGGGTGCTGACGGTCGCCAACTCCTCGCAGGACAAGCTCGGCGCACCGACGCTGACGGTTACCGGCCCCGGCACGGTCGCCAACGACCTCAAGCAGATCGGCGTGAGCCCGGGCAGCACCACGCTGATTCCGGCCAATACGGTTGACAGGATTGGTGCGGACATCAAGACCGTGCCGGCCAATATCGAGGGCTGTACGGCCTCCGGTGGCATCGCGGCCGGCACCTTCACCGCCACCGATATTGCGGTTGTTCGCCGTGGCACCTGTCCGTTTTCCGAGAAGATCACCAACGCCTACAACGCCGGCGCCCGCACGGTCATCGTTGCCAACAATCAGGCGGGCGGCATCAGCATGGACACGACCGGAGCACCGACCGATGTCGCGGCGTTCAGCATCAGCTCGCAAGCCATCGGTGACGCGCTGATCGCCTTCGCCAATGCGAATGCAGCGAAGGGCGACTACCAGCGCTTCGAAATCACCTCGCGACAGGGTGACGTCATCAGTGGTGGCAGCCTGCGTGGCCCGACCAAGAACCAGTACAAGGATCTGACCAAGCCGGACATCACCGGCCCAGGTACCGACATCTACGCGGCCTACATGGCGTCTGACGGCAACTACGGCCTGATGTCCGGCACGTCGATGTCCGCGCCGCATCTGGCCGGTGCCGCCGCGCTGATCCGCGCCACGCACCCGGACTGGACGCCGTACGAAGTGAAGTCGGCTATACAGACCACGGCGGTGCAGGTCGGCTACATGGAGAACGGCACCACGCCCTGGAACGCCGATGTCGTCGGCAGCGGCCGCGTCGATCTCACCAAGGCCGCTCTCGCGGGCCTGACGCTGAACGAGACCAAGGCCCGCTTCCTGGCGGCCAACCCGAGTGGCGGAACCATCAATCAGAAGGAACTGAATCTCGCCTCCATGCGCAACGTTGCCTGCGGCAGCTCGTGCACGTGGACGCGTACGGTGAAGAACCGCCTGCGTGGCGATTCGGACACGATCTTCATGGATGGCTTCGAGCTCGTGGCACCGAGAGGTGTGGCCAGCGGCAACACCTGGACGGTCGCGGTCAACAATCCCACGGGCTACACGCTGACGGTTTCTCCGTCCACGTTCACGCTGGCGGAAGGCGACGAGCAGGTGCTGACGATCACGGCGACTGCGGTGGCTGCGCCAACGGAGTCGATTTCGTTCGGTACGGTCAACTTGACGGAAACGTCCGCGGCCTCGCCGGATCAGCATCTGACCGTGGCGATCCAGGGACAGGAGCCGGGCACGCAGCCGCCGGGTGCGTACTGCAACGACGGTGTGTGCGTGCTGCAGATCGACACGATGCCGGAAAGTGGCGGCAGCTTCTCTGGCCTCGGCTGTGCGAGCTACTGCGGCATGATCTGGTTGAACCAGTTCTCTCCGGCTGCATCGGAGTATCCGATCACGCTGAAGACGATTCAGGCCATCTTCGGAAGTGGCGCTGGCTGGAACGCCGCAGGCGACAAGATCAACATCTACGTCTATCTGGATGGCGATGACGATCCGACCAACGGTGCGACCTTGGTGGGTTCTTACAACTACACGATGCCGGCTCCGGCCAACGCATGGCGCACGATCACTCTTCCGACGCCGATCGTGGTCAACGGCCCGGGCAAGATCCTCATCGCGATGACCAATCCAAGCGGCAACACGGGGGGACGTCCGGCCGCTGCTGACCCGGGCCCGTTCAACGGTCATGGCTGGCTCGGTGACTACACGGATACGCCGGCTGGATCGGCACCGAACCTGGCCACTCTCGGCTTGGAGCCGAACAACGTCGCGGTCCCGGGCTTCGACCGCAACTGGCTGCTGCGCGCTACCGGTACCAACGGAGCGGGCCGCCCGCTCACGCTGGATCCGTCTGCACGCTGATCCATCGCTTCAGAGTGTGAAATCGAACCGGCGCGGGAAACCGCGCCGGTTTTTTTGTCCATACGTTCGCGTTCTGTTGCAGCGCGGAATAGGAAAAAATCTGTATCGGGTAATCTTGGCCGGTTCGTTTGCCGGAATTCCACGCGGATTCCGACGGGACACCTTAACGCCGCCGGCAATCGATTCTGTGGAATTTCCGGTGCCTGCCGGAAAGGAAGGAATTCGATGGCGTCCGGGATTTTTTCAGAGCCCTTCAAGAACTCGTGCAGGAGAATTTCAATGGGGAAATCGATTCGTTTGTCCACGCTGGCCTCGGCAGTCGGCATCGCGCTGATCGGCGCGACGGCTGCATTGCCGGCCGGCAATGCCTATGCCGCCACCAGCGCCATTTCCGCGCGGGAAAATGCCGATGTGCGCGCCATGTACATGGTGCGTTTCGTTGAGGCAGGCGTGCTCAACTACCAGGGTGAGGTGCAGGGACTTCTGCCTACGGCCGCGTCGAGCACGGGCGCGAAGGTGGACTTCCACGCGCCGGCCGCCGTCGCCTACGAAAACTACCTTGCTGCGCAGCGAGAGGCGCATGTGGCCGGCATCACTCAGGCGCTGGGCCGCTCGCTCGATATTCCCAACAGCTATTCCGTAACGATGAACGGCATCGCGACCGATTTGACGGCTGCCGAGGCGGCGCGCGTTGCCAGACTGCCGGGCGTCGAAAGCGTTCGCCCGGTCGAGATGTACCAGCTGGACACCTATCGTGGCCCCGAATTCATCGGCGCGGACAAGATCTGGGACGGCACGGCCGTTCCGGGCGGTACGCCGAACAAGGGTGCCGGTGTGGTCGTCGGCGTTATCGATACCGGTGCCAATACGCCGCATCCGTCGTTTGCCAACGATCCGTCCTGCGGCTTCAGTGCCGCCAGCCCTAAGCAGATCAGCGCGGTGGACTGCTCGACCAGCGCGGGAGGCGTCTGCACCGGCCCGAATCCGGAAGCCAATGTGGACAACGGCCACGGCGTGCATACCGCCGGTACCGCGGTCGGCAATACGCTGACCGCGGCCAGCACGCCGCCTCCGACGATTCCTGCGCCGTACACGTCGATGTCGGGCGTGGCGCCGTGCGCCAGCCTGCGCCAGTACAAGGTCTGTCAGACCGACACCTGCGCAGGCAACATGATCACCGCGGGCATCGAGAACGCGATCCGCGACAACGTCGACGTCATCAACTTCTCGATCTCCGGCGGCCGCTCGCCGTGGAGTGACAACGACCGCGCATTCCTTGACGCCGTCGGCAACGACATCTTTGTCGCAGCTTCGGCCGGCAACACGCGCGCCACGGCGCCGAACCCGATCGGTGCAGTCAACCACATCGGTCCGTGGCTGATGTCGGTCGCTGCCTCCACGCACGACAAGAACGTCGCGGGTACCGGCCTGCTTTCGGCGACCGGCCCGGGCACGCCGCCGACCAACACGACCAACATCGCGATGACGCCAGGTTCCGGCGTGAACGTCGGCCCTGCCGGTTCGTACCCGATTCGCCACGATACGAGCAACTTCGACGGTTGTACCGCTTTTCCGGCCAATTACTTCCAGGGCGCGGTCGCGCTAATCTCGCGCGGCACCTGCAGCTTCGAGATCAAGATCAACAACGCCGCGGCAGCCGGCGCCGTGGTGGCAGTGATCTACAACAACGCCGCTGGCGCCATCAACATGAGTGCAGGCGGTGCCTCGTTGCCGGCGTACAGCATCCTGCAGGCGCAGGGCAATGCCTTGGTCAGTTTCATTGGCGCCAACGGCGCCACGCCGACCACGGTGAGCTTCACACCTGCGGTCCAGCAGGGCGACGTGCTGGCCGGGTTCAGTCTGCGCGGTCCGAGTCCCAACGCGATGCTGACGAAGCCGGACATCACGGCTCCGGGCGTCAACATCTACGCCGCGCTGACCTCGGGTCCGACCGAGAACAACTACGGCGCGATGAGCGGCACCTCGATGTCTTCGCCGCATATCGCTGGTGCGGCAGCGTTGATTCGCGCAGTGAAGCCGGCGTGGACTCCGTCCGAAGTGAAGTCCGCGCTGATGACGACCGCGTTCGACGGTGGCCATCAGGAAAATGGCACGACGCCGTGGAACCACGACGATGTCGGCAGTGGCCGTGCGGACCTGTCCAAGGCGGCCCTGGTCGGCCTGACGCTGGACGAGACGAAAACGAACTACCTGGCGGCCAATCCGTCCGGCGGCACGATGAGCGCGAAGGCGCTCAACATCCCGTCGATGCGTGATCTCTCCTGCGTGGATAGCTGCACCTGGACGCGCAAGGTCAAGAACCGCCTCGCCACCAGCGGCACGTGGAACACCTCGTTCGCAACGACCGCCACCGACTTCACGGTCGAGGTGTCGCCGCCGACCTTCACGCTCGCGCCTGACGCCGAGCAGGTTGTGACCATCACGGCCAAGCCGAATCCGGGCGTGACGATGTCGGCGATCGGCTTCGGCAACGTGTACTTGAAGGAAGCCACCGGCCAGTCGCCTGACCAGCACCTGACGGTCGCGGTGAAGGGCGTGGGCGGAGATCCGGTTGAAGACGACACGATCTTCAAGGATGGCTTCGACGGCGGCGCGCCGACGGCGGGCTTCGAGGAGAACTTCGACGCCTACACCGCGGGCAGCAACGTGCACGGCCAGGGTGGCTGGAAGGGCTGGGGCAATGATGCGGCCGCGGGAGCAACCGTGAGCACGGCGCAGGTCGTGAGCGCGCCCAACTCGATCGCGATCGCGGGCGACAGCGACCTCATCCATGAGTTCTCGCAGTTCACCAGCGGCTCGTGGACAGTCACTGCCAAGCAGTACGTGCCGACCAGCTTCACCGGCAAGTCGTACTTCATCTTCGAGAACGTCTATTCCGACACCAACATGTCGGTCATCAGCTGGTCGACGCAGGTGTTCTTCGATTCCGCCACCGGCACGGTCGCCAATGAAAGCGATGCAGCCAACCCGGGTACTGCAACCCTGGTCAAGGGCCAGTGGGTCGACATCAAGATGGTGATCGATCTGGACGCCGACACACAGACCTTCTGGTACAACGGCGCGCAGCTTTACAGCGGCTCGTGGTCGAACCAGTTCCCGGGCCAGAGCGTGCCGGGCATCACGGCGATCGGCTCGATCGATCTGTTTGCCAACGGCGCCAGCGTGATCTATTACGACGACATCAAGATCGTCCCGACCACGCCGTAAGCAAAAACATGCCGGCCCGGTAAATCCCGGGCCGGCATGAGAAGTCCTGATTTTTCTTTCGATGCGACGCCTCAGGGCGTCGCATTTTTTTCCGTCAGGCAGCCAACGGCAGGCTCAGCACTCGATCACGTTCACGGCCAGTCCGCCGCGGCTGGTTTCCTTGTACTTGTCCATCATGTCGCGGCCGGTCTCGCGCATGGTCTTGATGACCTTGTCCAGCGACACGTGGTGCTTGCCATCGCTCTTCATCGCCATGCGCTGCGCGTTGATCGCCTTGACCGAGCCCATCGCGTTGCGTTCGATGCAGGGGATCTGCACCAGTCCGCCGATCGGGTCGCAGGTGAGTCCGAGGTTGTGTTCCATGCCGATCTCGGCCGCCATTTCCATCTGCAGCACGCTGCCGCCCAGTGCCGCGACGAGGCCGCCGGCAGCCATCGAGCAGGCAACGCCGACTTCGCCCTGGCAGCCGACTTCGGCGCCGGAAATCGAGGCGTTTTCCTTGTACAGGATGCCGATCGCGCCGGCGGTGAGCAGGAAATCCAGGATACCCTGTTCGCGCGAGGCCTGGTCCTTCTCGCTGGCGCAGAAGCGCTCGTAGTAGTGCATGACCGCCGGCACGATGCCGGCCGCGCCGTTGGTCGGCGCCGTGACGACGCGGCCGCCGGCGGCGTTTTCCTCGTTGACCGCGAGGGCATACAGGTTGACCGAGTCGAGGATGGTCAGCGGGTCGCGCAGCGCGGCTTCGGGGCGGTCACGCAGATCGGCGAACAGCTCGGGCGCGCGACGGCGCACATGCAGGCCGCCGGGCAGGGTGCCGCCTTCGCGGATGCCGCGTGCGACGCAGCCCTGCATGGCGTGCCAGATCGCCAGCAGGCCGGAGCGGATCTCCTCGTCGCTGCGCCAGGCGCGTTCGTTGTCCCATACGACCTGCGCGATCGTCTTGCCGGTTTTCTCGCACACGGCCAGCAGTTCATCGCCGCTGCGGAACGGGTGCGCCAGCGGCGTGGTGTCGGCGACGATGCGGTCGTCGGCCGCCTCGTCGGCATTGACGACGAAACCTCCGCCCACCGAATAGTAGTCGCGCGTGGCGAGCAGTTCGTCATTGGCCGCATAGGCGCAAAAGCGCATGCCGTTGGAGTGGAACGGCAGCTTCTGGCGCTTGTTGAACACCAGGTCGACCTTTTCGTCGAACGCGATCTCGTGCGTGCCGCCAAGCCGGATGCGGCGCTCGCAGCGGATGCGCTCAAGCGTGGCCGGAATCGAATCGGGATCGACCGAGTCCGGATGCGCGCCCTCGAAGCCGCACAGCACGGCCTTGTCGGTGCCGTGGCCGCGTCCGGTCAGCGCGAGCGAGCCGAACAGTTCGCAGCGAACCCGCACCACCCGATCCAGTACGTCGGCCTCATCCAGCCAGCGCGAGACGAAGCGCGCTGCTGCGCGCATGGGTCCAACCGTGTGGGAAGAAGATGGCCCGATGCCGATCTTGAAGATATCGAAAACACTGACCGCCATGACGACCTCACGAAGGCGCCTCGCCGGCATCGGCGACAGCGCGGGAAAGGGAAGCGGCTATTCTACGGTTTTGCGGGTGATGCCAGATGGGACTGATCTTGTACCAGCGTGACGACTGCGCCCTGTGCGACCAGGCACTGGCCGTGCTGGCTGTGGCGCAGGCGCCGGAACCGGACACGTGCTGGATCGATGACGACGCCGGGCTGGAGTCGTGCTACGGACATCGCGTGCCGGTTCTGCGCGATGCGCACAGCGGGCGCGAACTGGACTGGCCTTTCGACA
>JASLGB010000271.1 GCA_030150315.1 Dokdonella sp.
GTAGAATGCAACGATGGCAACGACGCTTCCCGCCTTCCGCAAGCAGATCGCTTCCGACGCATTGCGCCCGGTCTACCTGATCGCCGGTGCCGAACATCTGCTGGTGATCGAGGCCGCCGACGCGCTGCGCGCGCGCGCCAAGGCGCTTGGATATCTCGAACGCGAGGTGCTCGACGTGGAGAGCGGGTTCGACTGGAACCGCCTCGCCGACGCGGCGCGGTCGATGTCGCTGTTCGCCAGCCGCAAGCTGATCGAGCTGCGCCTACCGACCGGCAAGCCTGGGAAGGAGGGCAGTGCCGCCATCGTCGAGTACTGTGCCGCGGCGCCGCCCGACAACGTGCTGCTGATCACCGCCAACGACTGGAGCAGCAAGCACGAGGCGGCGTGGACCAAGGCGGTCGAACGCGTCGGCACCCTGGTCGTGGCGTGGCCGCTCAAGCCCGGCGAACTGCCCGACTGGATCGGTGCGCGCATGGCGACGCACGGCCTGCGGCCGACGCCGGATGCCATCGCGCTGCTGGCCGAGCGCGTCGAGGGCAACCTGCTGGCGGCCGCGCAGGAGATCGACAAGCTCGCCCTGCTGCACGCGGGCAAGACCCTGGATGCCGATGCGCTGGAGGCCAGCGTCGCCGACGACGCGCGCTACGACGTGTTCCGCCTTGCCGATGCCGCCATCGGCGGTGACGCGGCACGCGCGCTGCACATCGCGCGCGGCCTGCGTGCCGAGGGCGAGGAGCTGATTCCGATGCTGGGCTGGCTGTTGATGCAGCTGCGCCTGCTGCTGCGCGTGGCCTCCGCCGCGAACGTGGATGCCGGCCTGCGCGGCGAGCGCATCTGGCCGCAGGCGCGCGAGTCGCTGTTCCGCCGAGCGCTCAGGAATTCCGATCGCGCGCACTGGGAGCGCTGCATCGCCCAGGCCGGAGTCATCGACCGCATCGCGAAAGGTCGCGGCGGCGGCGACGCATGGCTTGAACTGGAGCGCCTGCTGGCCGCGATGGCATTGCCGCGCCGCGCGGGCTTCCTGTGCGAGCGGCCATGATCGCGGGCATCGGCGGCGACATCTGTTCCAGCGGGATTTTCATTCTTCCGCCTGTCGCGCGTGATGCGGGCGGGGAGGTCCACTGATGCGTCCGCTGGCGATCTTCGGTGGCACATTCGACCCGATCCACAACGCGCACCTGCGCGTGGCGTGGGAGGCGGCCGAGTTCCTCGATGCCGAAGTGCGCCTGCTGCCGGCCAGCGTGCCGCCGCATCGTCCGCAGCCGGTGGCCGCCGCGCGCCAGCGCGCGGCGCTGGTGCTGGCGGCATTGTCCGGACAGGATCGCATGCGGCTGGATGCGCGCGAGCTGCTGCGCGAAGGGCCGTCCTACACGGTCGACACCCTGCTTGAGCTGCGAGCCGAGATCGGCATGGAGCGCCCGCTGGTCCTGCTGGTCGGCGCAGATGCGTTCGCCGGACTGCCGGACTGGCATCGCTGGAAAGAGCTGTTCGACCTGGCGCATATCGGCGTGCTGACGCGCCCCGGCCACGACGGCATCTTGCCCACCGAGCTGCGCACCAAGATCGCCTCGCGCCGCTGCACGGATCCACGTTTCGTGTGCGAGGCACCGGCCGGCCGCGTGATTCCGATCGCGGTCACGCCGCTGGAGATTTCCGCCACGCAGGTGCGTGCCTTGCTGGCCGCGGGACGTGAGCCGCGCTGGCTGGTGCCGGATGCGTTGTTCTCCGATCCGGCCTTGCTGGCGCCGTACCGGACGCCCTGAGGCGATCGGGCCGATCAGCGGTCGCGCCGGTTGGGGAAGCCAGGATTGAGCTGTGCGTGCGCCGCGCCGCGGCGGTCGCCAGTCGGAAAATTGCGCTCGGGCGTGCGCTTCCCGGGTTTGCGCACCGGTGCGTCCGTGCGATGCGTCCGTGCGATGCGTCCGAGGCAATTCAGCAGTGAACCGCGCGGGTGGACGAAGGGGAATTCCGGTCGGCGCAAGGCCGCACACCTTGGCGGTGTGCGGCGGCAAAGTCCCGCTCGCTGCTTCAGCGGGTCGGCTTTTTCGACGGTGCGCGGCGCGGCTTGTCGAAACCGCCGGTCGTCTTCGGCCGGAAGGACGGCGGGCCGTGCGGGCGGCGCGGCTTGCCGCTGCCCGATTCGGGCTCGTCCCCACCGCGCGTGATGCGCAGCTGCTGGCCGGAAACCCAGACCTTCTTCAGGTGCTTGAAGACTTCCGAAGGCATGCCGGACGGCAGGTCGACGTAGCTGTGGTCGCCCTGGATGTCGACGCGGCCGATGTACTTGGAGTCGAGTCCGGCTTCGTTGGCGATCGCGCCGACGATGTTGCCGGGCTTCACGCCGTGGTCGTTGCCGACCTCGATGCGGAAGGTCTCGAAACCTTCTTCGGGCTTGTGCGCGCCATGCTCGCGGCGATGGCGCGGACGCTCGTCGTGTTCCTCGCGATGATGCGAGCGCGGCGGCCGCGTTTCGGTGCGGCCCGCGCCTTCACCGGCGTCTGCTTCGGCGCGCGGAGCGCGCGCGAACGGCGTCTCGGCCGCATCCGCGCCGCCGAACGGCGTCGGGACGTCGCGACGGAACGGCGGCGTGCGTTCGCTGCGCGTCTCGCGCGTCGGCCGCTCGCGGAATTCACGCGGTTCGCGTGGTTCACGCGGTCCGCGCTCGTAGGCCTTGGAACGCTCCATGCGCGGCGGCGGCTCCATCAGCAGCGGGCGGTCACCCTGCACGAGGCGGGCCAGCGCCGCGGCGATCTCGATGGCCGGCACGTTGCGCTCCTGCTCGAACTGCTCGATCAGCTGACGGAACGTGCCGAGATCGTCGGCACCGAGCGTGTCGGCGATGCGCTGCTTGAACTTGGTGATCCGGTGATCGTTGACCGCCTCGACCGAGGGCAGCTGCATCTCGGCGATCGGCTGGCGCGTGGCGCGCTCGATCGCCATCAGCATGCGCTTCTCGCGTGGCGCGACGAACAGGATCGCCTCGCCGCTGCGGCCGGCACGACCGGTGCGGCCGATGCGGTGCACATAGGCTTCGGTATCGGTCGGAATGTCGTAGTTCAGCACGTGGCTGATGCGCTCGACGTCCAATCCGCGCGCGGCAACGTCGGTGGCGACGAGGATGTCGAGCTTGCCGTCCTTGAGCTGGCCGATCGTGCGCTCGCGCTGCGCCTGCGCAAGGTCGCCGTTGATCGCAGCAGCGGCGAACCCGCGCGCGCGCAGCTTCTCGGCCAGTTCCTCGGTGGCCTGCTTGGTGCGCGCGAAGACGATCATCGCGTCGAACGGCTCGGCCTCGAGGATGCGCGTCAGCGCGTCCAGCTTCTGCATGCCGCTGACGTACCAGTAGCGCTGGCGGATGTTCGCCGCGGTGGTCGTCTTGGCCTTGATCGTGATCTCGGCCGGCTCTTTCAGGTAGGTCTGCGCGATGCGCCGGATCGGTGCCGGCATCGTCGCCGAGAACAGCGCGACCTGGCGCGATTCCGGCGTCTTCTTGAGCACCGTCTCGACGTCTTCGATGAAGCCCATGCGCAGCATTTCGTCGGCTTCGTCGAGCACCAGCGTGGTCAGCGCGGAGAGATCGAGCGAGCCACGGTCGAGATGGTCGATGACGCGGCCCGGCGTGCCGACGACGACGTGTGCGCCGCGCTTGAGGCCGCCGAGCTGCGGGATGTAACTCTGGCCGCCGTAGATCGGCAGCACGCGGAATCCGGGCAGATGCGAGGCATAGCGCTGGAAGGCTTCGGCCACCTGGATGGCCAATTCGCGCGTGGGCGCCAGAACCAGCACCTGCGGCTTGGTCTTGGCGGGATCGAGCCGCGACAGCGCCGGCAGCGCGAACGCGGCCGTCTTGCCGGTTCCGGTCTGCGCCTGGCCGAGCACGTCGCGGCCTTCCAGCAGCGGCGGAATGGTGGCGGCCTGAATCGGGGAGGGGGTTTCGTAGCCGACGGCCGTCAGGGCCTGCAGCAATCCGTCGGCGAGGCCGAGATCGGAAAAGGACAATGTTTCGGAATCGCCATCGCGGTCCGCGTTCGACATGGGCGTGGGGCGGACAGGCCGCGAAAAAAGGAGGGGGAATATTGTAGCGCAGCGAGGCCTCTCCTCTCCGGATTGAATTCGAGGAGATTGCGGACGCAGTGCCCGGGACGCATTCGCGGCGTTCGCGCGAGGCGCGCGGATTGCGCCTATACTGCGGCCGCGCCGCTGCCGGCGCGCTGCCCACACATAGAGGTCGCCCCCGCTTGGCTACGTCGGAATCGCGCGCCCGCCCGCGCAAGACTGCAACTGCATCGGCCGCCAAGGCCGCCACCAGGACCACGGTCACCAAGTCCGCGTCAGGCGTCAAGCCGGCGCCGGCGAAGAAGGCTGCGCCAGCGAAGAAAGCCGCTGCGGCGACGAAGGCTGCGCCGGTCAGGAAGGCCGCTGCCGTGACCAAGGCTGCCGGGGTGAAGAAGGCCGCACCGGCAAGGAAGTTGGCTCCCGCCACGAAGGCCGCGGCGGTGAAGAAGACCGCTGCGGTCAAGAAGGCCGCTGCCGTCAAGAAGGCCGTTCCGGCAAAGAAGCCGGCTGCGAAGACGACCGCCGCGGTGAAGACGGCCGCACCGAAGACGGTGGCGAAGAAGAGCCCAACCGGCAAGGCCGCCATCGTGAAGACGGCCGCCAAGACGGTAGCGAAGAAGGCTCCGCCTGCCCGCAAGGCGACGGGATCGGCCGCTCCGGCGAAGGCCGGCACCAAGGCCGCCAAGCCGGTCAGCAAGCCGGCCACCAAGGCCAAGCTGAAGGTGCTCGATCCGTACGAGCGCCTGCGCA